>JAESUA010000023.1 GCA_016763255.1 Magnetovibrio sp.
ATCGCGGATCCCGTTCAAAAACAGATCTGCGCTGGCCAGCCGATAGGCATGCAATTCAGGATATCCGCCCGGTAAAAAGACCGCGTCGGCATCTTCGCGCGGTGCCTGATCATCAAGCGGCGAAAAAAAACTGATCTCAGCGCCCTGGTTGCGCCACCCCTCCAGCACCATCGGATAGGCAAAAGCGAACGCTTCGTCACGCGCCACCGCGATACGTTGCCCCAACGGTTTTAGCGGTCGAACCGAACCACTCACCCGCCAGCCTTTGGCTAAGTCGCGCAACGCGCCCATGTCAACATGGCGTTCGATCACATGCCCCGCACGTTTCATTAAAATATCCAGACCTTCATGCTCAGCGGCCTGGATCAAGCCAAGGTGACGCGACGGCAACACCAATCCCGGTTCCATCGGGATCATGCCGAGCACCGGAATATGCGGAACCGCCTCGCTCATCGCTTCACGGATCACGCGTTGATGGCGCGCGCTGCCAACACGGTTAAAGATCACGCCTGCGATATCGATGCCTTCACGAAAACTATCAAAGCCCTTCACCAAGGCCGCCGCAGAGGCCCCTTGGGAACGCGAATCCACGACCAAGACCACCGGCCAACCGGTTTGGCGGGCGATATCGGCGGTCGAACCTTCATGCAGTGTTGCGCCGTCAAACAAGCCCATCACGCCTTCGCACACCACCAAATCACAATCTTGCCCGGCGCTGGCGGTGGCCGCCTGCAGGGTCTCTTTGCGCATCGCCCAACCATCAACGTTAAAGCACGCCCGGCCGGTGGCGCGGGCATGAAACGCAGGATCGATATAATCAGGACCGGACTTCAGCGAGGCCACCCGCACACCTTGGGACCTAAGGTGCGACAGGATGCCCAGTGTCACCACGGTCTTGCCGCTGCCCGATGAGGGTGCAGCGATGACCAGGCCATTGACGATGCCCATAAAACGAGCCCCCCTTATTTTAATTTACAGAAGTTCGGCCAACCTTTTGGCCATGGCTTCGGCGGGCGTGGCATGGCTGAAGTGTGCGACGTACAGACCATCCGGGCCCATCACATAGGTGATCGAACTGTGGTCCATCAAATAATTGCCGTCCGGATCATCTGCATTAACCTTGGCGAAAAAGGTTTTATAGGCACGCGCGGCGGCTTTGACCTGTGCTTGGGTGCCGGTCAGACCGATGATCTTGTCATGAAAGTTTGGCACATAATCGGCCAGCACTTCCGATGTATCGCGATCCGGATCCACCGAAATAAAAATCGGCACCACCTTATCCAGCTGTTCGGGGGTCAGAAGATCCAACGCATCGCCCATGATGCCTAACGATGTTGGGCAGACGTCGGGGCAGAAGGTATAACCGAAGTAGACCAACAAATATTTGCCCCGATAGGTTTCGTCGCTCACGGCCTTGCCGGTGTGATCGGTGAGCTGGAACGGCCCGCCGATGCTCACCCTACCGGTGCTTTGCGTCGCGCTTGCTTGGTTGCCGGCCAGATAAAACCGCCCTGCGGTGGCGGCGGCGACAACGATGAGAGATGCAATAACGACAAATACGATGCGTTTCATAAAAGCCCCATACCCTTTTCGAATTTGAAATGTCAGGATACGAGTCCACACCCCCCACCGCAAGGCCGCAAATGAGCCAATTACAAAGCCCGATCTTAACACGGCATAGAGCCGTTGCCGCCGCCGCACCGCGCGCTTAAAGTGTCACCATGAGTGAACAATTGCCCACACCGCGCAAACCCACCGGCACCCTGCGCAAAGGCTGGACCACCGGGGCCTGCGCCGCCGGTGCCGCATTGGCCGCGTACCGCGCGTTGGTGAGTGGTGCCTTTAAAGATTGCGTGACCATCCACTTGCCCCGCGATGTGACACCGTGCTTTACGCTTTCACGCCACGACTTCGGCGATGGCTTTGCTCGTGCGGGCATCATCAAAGACGCCGGTGACGACCCGGACGTCACCCACGGCCTGGAAATCATCGCCGAGGTGCGCCTTAGCGCAGCGCATTCCGGTGTCAGCTTTTTCGCCGGTGAGGGGGTGGGTACCGTGACCCTGGCCGGATTGGTGTTGGCACCGGGCGAACCCGCCATCAACCCCGGCCCACGCAAACAAATTTGCGACGCCCTTCAATCGGTCAATGGAACGCTGCCGGATGTGCAGGTCACCATTTCGATTCCCGGCGGACTGGAGGCATCGCACAAAACCATGAACGCCCGCCTGGGCATCATCGGCGGGCTTTCGGTGCTGGGCACCACCGGGGTGGTGGTGCCGTATTCATGTTCCAGCTGGATTCATTCGATCCAGCGCGGCATCGATGTGGCCCGCGCCCAAGGTTTCAAGCACGTTTTGGCGGCCACCGGCAGGACCTCTGAACGCGCTGCAAATAGCCAGCTATCCTTGCCCGAAGAAGCGCTCATCGACATGGGTGATTTTGCTGGGGGATTGTTAAAATACGTACGCTGCCATCCGATCCAACGCCTGACTGTTGCCGGTGGCTTTGCCAAACTCACCAAGTTGGCGCAAGGCTGCATGGATTTGCATTCTTCACGCTCTCGGGTGGATTTTGAAAAACTGGCCGCGCTGCTTGAACAACTCGGTGCCGATCAGCTCACCGTTGAGGCCGCGCGCCACGCCAACACCGCCATGCAGGTGTTGCAATTGGCTGATTCCAACGCCCCACGGCTAGCCCAATTGGTCGCCCGCCAGGCCCGTGAAGTGGCCCTGGCCACCTTGGCCGGGGGCACGGATATTGAGGTTTGGGTTTACGATCGACAAGGCCAGCGCATCGCGGTGGCCTCATGAGCACCAACATCCTGATTTTGGGCGGAACATCTGAGGCCTCGGCCTTGGCCCACGCCTTGGCGGATCAATTCCCTGACTGTTACGTCACCATTGCGCTGGCCGGGGAGACCCGTGCTCCGTCTGAGATGCCCGGTCATGTGCGGGTCGGCAATTTTGGCGGGGCCGATGGCTTGGCACATTTTCTTATCCAGCGCGGCATTGATCTGGTGATTGACGCGACCCATCCGTTCGCCGCAAACATCAGCCAAAATGCCGTTGAAGCCTGCCAAAAAACAGGCGTGCCACGGCTGCGCTTTGATCGCCCCCAATGGGTATTGCCGCCCGACACCGACATCATTTTTGTCCCCGATGCCGAAGAAGCCGCACGTTTGGTGGCGCGCACCTCGAGCGCGGCCTTTCTCACCATCGGGCGCAAAACCTTAAGTGCATTTTGTGACGTGTGCGACGTTAAATTATTGGTGCGCCTGATCGAAGAACCCGCCCAACCGCTCGACCTGGACGACGCAACCATCGTCACCGGCCAGCCGCCGTTCAGCCAAGCCGATGAGGTTGCGTTGATGCGCCACCATCACATCGATACCTTGGTCAGCAAGGCCAGCGGCGGCGCGGCTACCCGCGCCAAGATTGACGCCGCAGCGCAAATTGGCGCGCGCATCGTGCTCATCCGCCGTCCGCCGCCACCCGACGGCGAGCGGCTCAGCCGACTTGAAGACGTGCTGGCATGGATCGCCAATCAAACCTCAGCCAACTGAAAACCAAGTTATCCGGTCTTGATTTCACGCAACACGTGGCTGTGGGTGGCGTCATAAAGTTTGGAATCGGTGAAGTCTTCGGCCGCCAAAACCCGGCCCACCAAAATCAATGCGGTGCGGGTAAAACCGGCCTCTTTGACCTTGGCGCGAATGTCTTTCAGGGTGCCGGTCACGTAGGCCTGATCGGGCCAACTGGCGCGGTACACCACCGCCACCGGACAATCTTCGCCGTAATACGGGCTCAGATCCTTGACCACCTTCGCCAAATTGTTGACTGACAAATGCACCGCCAAAGTCGCGCCGGTTTTGGCGAAGTTTTCCAAGGTTTCGCCTTCCGGCATAGAACTGGCGCGCACCGAGGTGCGGGTCAAAACGATCGACTGGCTGATGTCGGGAAGGGTCAATTCACGCTTCAACAACGCCGCGGCGGCGGCAAAGGCTGGCACCCCCGGCGTGATGTCATAGTCAATGCCCAGGGCGTCCAAGCGTCGCATCTGTTCGGCGATGGCACCATAAATCGACGGATCACCCGAATGCACGCGGGCCACATCCAAGCCCTTGGCGTGGGCTGTTTCGATTTCGGCGATGATCTCATCCAAGTGCAGCGGCGCGGTGTCGACCACATGGGCACCGTCACCGGCTTGGTCGACAATTTCTTGTGGCACCAGCGATCCGGCATAGAGCATCACCGGACACGATTTGATCAGGTTTAGGGCCCGCACGGTGATCAGGTCGGGGGCCCCGGGGCCCGCGCCGATGAAATGAACGATCATGTGATCAATTGCCTCCGAAGATATTTTTGAGAATTGAATTGAGGCCAGTAGATTGCGGGCCTGGACTTTTCAACGTGCCGTCAGGGTTTACAACGGTGGCGGACTTTGTGCGCATCACGTCTTTCAAAACATCCAAGATCACCCCGGTGGCTTTGTCGATCAGCACCACATCGTCTTCGACCACGCTGACCTCTTGATCGTTGGATCGCTGAGGCAGCTTGGCGCTGAGATCATCTGGCAGATCGCGCTTGGCCAGACCTTTGGGCAGACGGCCATTTTTTTCAAGCTGCTTTTGTAAACCCGGCGGCAGGCTGTCGCGCTTGGCCAGACCCGACGGCAGGCCTTTGGATTTGCCTTTACCCTTATTTTTGGCTTTGCCCTGGCCTTTATTCTTTTTGCCTTTACCTCGATCACCATCGTCGTTGAGATCATCATCATCATCAGACTTCACCGCCCATGTGGGCATGGACGTGTCCTTGACCATATCTTTGACGTTAACGCCAAAATGCTCGCCGATGACGCGTTTTTCGACTTCGCTGAGGACCAAGTCACGCACCAAATCGGTGGCGGTTTGGGCCCAGGCGGCTGGCGTGATCATCAGGGCGACGATCACGATGGTGGCAAATTTTAACGCTTTCACGTGGATTCTCCTCCAGGGCTAGACTTTCCAGCTTGGGCGTCCATCTTGCCGCCGTAGCCACGCGGCGTGTAGACCCACCGCTTTTGCCCGCGTTCGATCACCCGGGTGTCTTCGCCGCCGATCATTACCAGGGTCAGCATGTCGGCATGGTCGGGGGTCAATTGCGCCAGCGTAATCACGTCGATTTTTTCATCCGGGCGGCCCAATTGACGCGCCAACACCACCGGGGTGTCGGGGCTGCGTTTGGTCAGCAAAATATCGCGGGCTTGGGCCAGCTGGGTGCGGCGACGCTTGGACACCGGATTGTAAAACGAAACCACGAAGCCGCCATCTGCCGCGGCCTTCAAGCGCCGTTCGATGACTTCCCACGGGGTCAGCAAATCAGACAGCGAGATCAAACAAAAATCATGCCCCACCGGCGCACCGATGCGTGCGGCGGCGGCCTGAAAAGCGCTAATTCCGGGTTCGACCTGGATGTACAAACGGTTCCAATCTTCGCGGTTTTCGCGGTCCAGTAACTCAAACACCAGCGAGGCCATGGCGTAGATACCGATATCACCGGAGCTGATCAGCGCCACGTCTTTACCTTCAGCGGCCAGTTCCAGGGACTGGCGCACCCGGGCCTCTTCCTGGCTGAGGATCGAGGTGTGTCGCGTCTTGCCGCGGATCAAATCGGGGATCAAATCGAGGTAAAACCCGTAACCCACCACGTCGGTGACCTGGGAGATCACCCGGGTCACCTCAGGAGTGCGCCAGGCATCGGTGCCGGGACCGATACCCACCACAAACAGCCGCCCGCGCCCCTTACCTACCGATAGGCAGTCAATCGTGGATGGGCTTAAGGCCACCGCGCAGGTGGCACGTTTCGATTTTTGCTTTTCAATGATCAAGTCGCCGTTTGCTGCGGCTATGGCCGCACCCTCGGATACCCCATGACAGCCTACCTCTTGATAGACAATGTCGGATGGAGTCTTTAATTTGTCCGCATGAGCTTCCAATTGCTGTGCCGTGAAGAAGCGTGCCGGAACCCCCAATTGATCGGCCAGTTGCAGCACCGCCGCCTCATCGGATTTGACGTCGATGGAGGCCACACAAGCGATCGCCTCTTTGGCCAGACCCGCCGCGTTCAAGGTTTGATCCACCAGCGCCGCCAATTCGGCCGGATCACAATCGCGTTCACAGCCCACGCCCAACGCCAAGGTCGGCGGATGCAGCACCAGGGCTTGTTCATCATCGGCGCTGGATTTATGGGTGATGCGCATGCCGACATCGGCACCCTCGACAAATCCCGCCGGGGCCAGCCACTGCGCGTCACCACTGTCCACGCAAAGACCGACGTCATCACCGTTCAGCAGCGCCGCCGCCACGTTCTTGGCCCGCTGCGGATTGGCCACCGTCCATCCGACAGGCGGCTCATCCAAGGCCACGCCGCTGGCCAATCCGAGGCTGACATCACCCGCCGTGGTGATCGCCGCCTGACCGTGAGTGGCCTGGGCAATGTGAGAGGCCAAACGATTGGCACCACGATGGCCGCCCAACAATGGCACGGCGAACGCCCCATCGGGGGACACCGCCACCACCGGCGGCTCGACGCACTTGTCTGCGAGTAGAGGTGCCAGCACCCGCATCACAATGCCCGCCGACATCACCGCGATGATGGGCGTGCCATTTTGATAGAGTTCACGCAACGTTGCGGCGGTATCGCTGAACAGTCGATCCACGTCTTGGGCTTTGATGCGATCGAGGCGGCCCCATAGGGAGGCCCCGGGAAGGGTGGTGCAAATAAGCTCAGCGGTTTGTCGACCGGATTCATTCAAACACAAAACCACCGCGCCCGGTTTGAGACCCTGGGGCCTGACGTCAACGGGGAGCGAACGGCGCGCCGGAGCCAAAACCATCGAAAAAT
>JAESUA010000278.1 GCA_016763255.1 Magnetovibrio sp.
GAGTGCGGCTCCAAATTAGTTGCACTCACATAGATTCAGAAAAATGCCCCTTTGGGAATCCCAAAACGGCCCGTCAAGTGATTAGCGTTGAACAACCCTGGGCGGGTGGCCGACTAAGTCGCCATGAATTGAGCTGAAGCCGCCAACTGTTCACCGACCTGTTTGGAATGCACAATTTTTCCATCATTGGCGAAAGCCTCGTGATTGCTTTCGATATTGGCGAGGTCATATTTATAGTTGACCAGTAAACTGGCGGACTCTTCTACGCCTTTTGGCGATACATCGCCCAGCCAGTTGATGCGCTCCAATCTTGCGCCGTTGCCCAGATGAAAACGCGCCACCCCATCAAGCGGTCCGCCACGGCGTTTTTCATGGACCAAGTAGTGCGCACAAAGTTGCATCAACGGCATTTGTACTTTGTCGGTAAGATCGGGGTTTGCTTGCCAATCTGGTTCTTTGATCAGATCCAATACGGCATCGAGCGAACCACTTTTGCCCCGCATGGATTGCAACCAATGGCCAAACCCCGGCAGCGGGGAAAGGGTTGAAAAGGTTTTGAGACCGGGCAGCTCTCCACGCAATTCGGCCACCACCTGCTTGATCAAAAAATTGCCAAACGAAATACCGCGCAGGCCTTTTTGACAATTGGATATGGAATAAAAAATTGCGGTGTCGGCATCGTTTGGAGCAATCCGCGCGATGCTCTCATCCAGCAATTCTTGGACCGATCCAGCCAAGCCACTGACCAACGCGACCTCGACAAAGATCAGCGGTTCATCCGGCAGTGCGGGATGGAAAAACGCATAACACCGGCGGTCACTGTCAAGACGGCGGCGCAAATCATCCCAATCACGGATTTCATGTACCGCTTCGTAAGCGATCAGTTTTTCTAAGATATTGGCGGGTGTGCTCCAATCGATGCGCCGCAACTCAAGAAAGCCACGGTTAAACCAGCTCGACAACAAATGCTTAAAATCGCTATCGACGGTTTTGAGGCCCGGCTCGGCCTGCAACAGGGGCAGCAGATCTTCGCGCATGTTGATCACCGCACGGGTGCCGCCGGGGGCCATGTTGATGCCCCTGATCACCCGTTGACGCATCGATTCCGCCGCCATCGCAACGTCGTGTGCGGTGGTCGGGTTGGCGTCTGCTTGATACGCCGCGATGGCCTCATTCAGTACCTGTTGATTAACATCGAAGTCGGTCAGCAGGGTGGTGAAGAAGGTACGTTTTTGATCTTCATCACAGTCGCGGTAGGCATCGACCACGGCGCACGCCAGCGCCGTCCCTAAGGCCTCACCTTTTTGCGTGATGAGGTCCGCACACAGGGTATTGATGTCAGCCGACTTTGCTCCACGGCCGGGTCGACCATCCAAAAGTTCGCGCCCGGCGTCCGCAATGGAACTGAGAAACGTACGGAAAAATGTCACCTCAGACTTGTCCCTTCCTAGAGGTTGGACTGAGACAAAAGAGCCCACCGACAGGCGGGTTGTTTTGTTGAAAACAATCTAACCATATCAAAAAGATAATCTAGTGGAACGGCTGCGACATTTCAGGAACGAAAAGTCGCAGTCTATCCACTAGATATAAAACCTTAGCCGATCGGGGCACCCATCACGAGATTGGGCAACCAGGTCACGATGTCAGGGAAGATGGACAAGATAATGATGCCCAAAACCATGCACAACATAAACGGCAACGCGCCCTTCAAGATGGTCGTCAACGGGATATCCGGGGCAATGCCATTGATGACATAAAGGTTGAGCCCTACCGGTGGCGTGATCAAGCCGATTTCCATATTGATGGTGAGAATGACCGCGAACCAATAGGGATCAAAACCACTTTGAATGATGATCGGCAGCAAGATCGGTGCGGTCATCAAAATCACCGCCACCGGGGGCAGGAAGAACCCCGCGACCAGCAAGAACAGGTTGATCATCAACATCAAGACCCACGGATTGGCATCCATTTCGACGATACTTTGGGCCACGGACTGAGTCACATACAGCGATGAAAGGGTGTAGCTGAACAAGGCGCTGGCAGCGATGATCATCAAGATCATCACGCTTTCACGCATGGAATCACTGATGATGGCCCAGATTTTTTTGGGTTGCCAAACCTTGTAAACCACCGCGATCAAAACCAGTACCATCATGGCACCGACACCGGCCGCTTCGGATGGCGTCGCGACACCACCGTACAGCACGAACAGAACCCCGACGATGATCGCCAAGAAAGGCAACACGCGCGGCAGGACTTCGAGCTTTTCACGCATCGAAAAGCCTTTGTCCTTTTGGCCGAATTTATAGCCATGGCGTTTGGCGGTATAGAGCGACCAGGTCATGAACAACGTCATCAGCATCAATCCGGGAACGATCCCCGCCAGGAACAGTCGGCCGATGGAGGTTTCGGTGGCGATGCCATAAACGATCATGGTGATGGACGGCGGGATCAAGATCCCCAAGGTGCCACCGGCAGCAATTGATCCGGCGGCCAAGCCATCGGGATAGCCGCGTTTGCGCATTTCGGGAATGCCCATTTTGCCGATCGCAGCACAGGTCGCGGGCGACGACCCGGACAACGCGGCGAACACCGCACACGCGCCGATGTTAGAAATGATCAAGCCACCCGGCAACCGGTGCAGCCAGCGATCCAGCGCCACATAAAGGTCTTTACCGGCGGGCGAAGAGGCCACCGCAGCGCCCATGACGATGAACATGGGGATCGAGACCAGGGAAAATTCGGCGATGCCGCCAAAAAACAGATCCGCGACCACATCAAGAGCTTCAAAGCCTTCAAAAATAACCAAAAAGGTCATCGCCACCAAGCCAAGACCAAAGGCCACAGGGATGCCGGTTGCCAAAATCCCGATGGTTGAGATAACGACAAGTAAACCAATCATAAGCGGGCTCATGACTTACTCTCCTTCGAGCGCATTGTGTTGGTCCATGGCGAACGGCATTTTATCACCGTGCAACAGAGCAAGAATATCGGCTACATACTGTAAAGCCAAAAGGCCAATGCCAAGCGGTATCGACAAATAAGGGATCCACAATGGTAAGGCCCAGACGGTGTCGGTCGTCCAGTTGTTCACCCAGGATTCCTCAAACAATTGAAAGCCTTTCCACGCCATAACAGCGCAGAACAAGAACCCCGCCAGGCTGGCCACCAAGGCCAAAAGGCGACGACCAACGGGTCCTAAATAATTGGGTAGAAGGTCCACGTTCACATGGCCCTTCACCAACAATACATAGGGGCTACCAATAAAGGTCGCGGCGACCAGGGAATAAATCACGTATTCCGTTTGCCACACGGTTGAGGCATTAAGGAAGTAACGCATCACCACCATTTGGCACACCACAATAATGGCTGAGCCCACCAGCGCCGCAGCAAGAACACCGCAGGCTTTAGAGACAGCAAAGATCATTCGACAAAATGCGAACACATCAAATCTCCGACACTTTCTAATTTGAACATAAATATAATGAATGACCCCGACGGCGTTGCACAGCCGTCGGAGCCTTCATTAGAAGGTTATTTGACGGAGAGCGCTTTTTCGATCAGCTCTTTGCCACCGGGAACCTTATCGGCGAAGATTTTGTAAGACGTCTTTTTGGCAATATCGAGCCAGGCAGCAGCCTGTTCGGCATTCATTGAGACGACTTTTACGCCATTGGCTTTGTAGGTCGTGACCATCTTTTCGTCGAGACCCTTGGCCATGCCGGTCATGTAATCTTCGGCTTTTTTGCCGGCAGCCATCAGCGCATCTTGCTGAGCTTTGTTGAGCTTGTTCCAGCTTTTCTTGGACATCAAGATCGGCTCATACATGAACCACAAAGCATTGGCACCGGGTTCGGTCAGGCATTTGACCTGTTCGTAAATACGATACGAAACAAAGCTGCCGGAGCTGGTGTTTGCGGCATCCAAAACACCGGTCTGCAGGGCCTGATAAATGGCCGAGCTGGGCATGGATGAAATTGATGCACCGGCACCAACCAACATTTGTTCAAATGCCGGACCCGCCGCGCGGGTGACTTGACCCTTCATGGTATCGGGGCCGAGGATGCATTTGTCCTTAGACACGAAACCACCGGCCAACCAAGCATCGGCCAATACGATAATGCCGGCTTTATTGATGATCGCCTTGATGTCTTGCATGAACTCAGATTTGTTCAGGCGCTGGGCGTGCTCATGGTTTTTCACCAGACCCGGCATCAAAGTGGCGGAGAATTGTGGGTGCTTGCCGCTGGCGTAATCCAACGGAAAGGCCGAAATGTCCAACTGGCCTTTGACCATGGCATTCCACTGTTCTTTAGGTTTAAACAGTGATTTACCCGGATACACTTTAACATCCAGACCAACATTGGCCTTGGCCATTTCCTTGGCGATGATCTGCACCATTTCATCACGTGCATCACCTTTGCCACCCGGCCACTGGTGCGAAGCTTTAAGAGTTTTGGCACCGGCAGCACCGGCGGTAATGGCGAACGCTAGAGCCGCGGCTCCGACTACGGTATTTTTCAAAATCGTCATTGAGTATCCTCCCCTGACGCAAATTCCCTGAATAAAAAACGTTATTATTGACGGCCCCACACCCCCCCTTCGCACCAAGACATGGCGGAAACATTGGGAAAATTGACCCGTTGGGCAAGAGCCTAAATCTCGAACGCAAGGCTGTCAAACCAAATTGTATACAATTTTCTATTTGATGAATACAAAATAGCCTGTACTGTATCACAATCAAATGTCTACAATCGGCCCCAGCCAACCCAACTATAACGAGTGCAATTGCACTTTGTGTATTTTTATACGGTGTGACCTATGGGGGAGAAATTATGTCGAGTAAAAGCGCCAGTGCACTAAAACGCGCCAGCACATTGAAAGAAGCCCTGGAACAGGACATCGTCACCGGCCAACTTGCGCCGGGGACCCGCCTGGAAGAAATGGGTTTGGCGACACGTTTTGGCGTATCGCGGACTCCGGTTCGTGAAGCCCTCAATCAATTGGCATCCATTGGTTTGGTTCAAATCCGTCCGCGCCGCGGTGCCGTGGTTGCAGCCATCGGCCTCAAAGAAATGATGGAAATGTTTGAAGTCATGGCCGAGTTGGAAGGCATGTGCGGGCAACTTGCCGCACGCCGCATGATCGGTGAAGACCGTGCAAAACTCGCCGTATACCACGAACAGGCCCGCTCTTTTGCACAAACCGAAGACCACAACGGCTATTACGATGCCAACGTCTGCTTTCATGAATGCATTTATTTGGGCAGCCGCAATACGTATCTTGCCGATCAGACCCGCGCGTTGCGCAACCGCTTAGCCCCTTATCGCCGCCTGCAACTACTCCAACGTCAACGTTTATCGGGATCATTTGCCGAACACGGCCAAATTCTCAAAGCCATTTGCGACGGCGATGAAGCCCGCGCCAAAAAACTTCTCAGCGAACATGTCACCGTGCAAAGCGGATCGTTCACCGATTTCATCGCCACCTTGCCAACAGAATTAATTCAATCCAGGGCCTAATATCTGCGTGATATTTTGTGACCTCCCATATGAGACAGCACCCATGACGAATGCCAACTTATACGCCCTTTTCCAACAGCGTTTCCCCGATGACCTCACCGCCCCGGCGCTTGTGGTGCCGGATGGCGAAACCATCAGTTACGGCAACCTCAACGATATGTCCGCGCGCATCGCCGGACTGTTGAGCAGTTTGGGCATTGGCAAAGGCGAGCGCGTCGCGGTACAGGTCGACAAATCCCCCCAGGCCGTTGCGCTTTATCTCGCATGTTTGCGCATCGGCGCGGTCTACCTGCCGCTCAATACCGGCTATACCCCGACCGAAGTCGAATATTTCCTTGGCGATGCCGAACCGTCTTTGCTGGTTTGTCGACCCCAGGGCGAACAGGCCTTGCGCAAAGTGATCGGCGACAACCCATCTCTCCATGTCATGACCATGGATGATGACGGAAAGGGCACCCTCATCGCCCAGGCACAAACCGCCCCTCCCAACACCGTCGTGGCGCAAATCGAAGCCGATGATCTGGCGGCAATTCTTTATACATCCGGCACCACCGGTCGATCCAAGGGCGCCATGCTCAGCCATGGCAACCTTGCGTCCAATGCCTTGGCCCTGCATCAGATGTGGGGCTGGAAAGAGGGCGATGTGTTGATCCACGCGCTGCCGATCTTCCACGTACACGGCCTGTTTGTGGCCATCCACTGTGCCCTGCTCAACGGATCGAAGATGTGGTTTTTGCCCAAATTTGATGCTGATCAAGTGCTCGAATTGATGCCTCAATCAACCGTGCTGATGGGCGTGCCGACGTTCTACACCCGGCTGGTTGACCATCCCGGCCTGACCCGTGAGGCCAGCGCCAACATGCGCCTGTTCGTCGCCGGATCCGCACCGTTGCTGGCCGAAACTTTTTCAGCCTTTGAAGACAAAACCGGTCAGCGCATTCTGGAACGTTATGGCATGACCGAAACCGGCATGATCACCTCTAATCCGCTAGATGGTGAACGTTTACCTGCCACGGTGGGCTACCCGTTACCCGGCGTGGAAGTGCGGGTCGCCGATGAAGATGGCAAAATTCTCGACACCGAAGAGATTGGCGTGCTCGAAGTCAAAGGCGCAAATGTCTTTTCCGGCTATTGGCGCATGCCGGAAAAAACCGCATCCGAATTTCGTGACGATGGCTGGTTCATCACCGGAGACGTGGCGCAAATGTCCGAAGATGGCCGCGTGTCAATCGTCGGCCGTGCCAAGGATATGATCATTTCCGGCGGCTACAATGTTTATCCCAAGGAAATCGAAAGCGCCATTGATGAGCTGGA
>JAESUA010000279.1 GCA_016763255.1 Magnetovibrio sp.
CGTGACAGGCTTGAACTGTCGACCTAGTGATTAAGAGTCACCCGCTCTACCAACTGAGCTAACGGCCCAAAGGGAACAAATTTCTGCCCTTCTTAAAGAGCTCACCGATTATACTTTGGTGGCCCGAACGTGCTGAAACTGTATTCCAAATAGGTGAGCATCATATAAAACGCCTCTGCGTGCGGTGCAACCTCTTTATTCTTCATGACGAAAAACGCGGCAGTGGATCAAGGCCCAACAGCCCGCCCCATCGCTGTCAACAAGGATGCATAACGGTCGAATGGTTTTTAAGAAAATAAGGCTGTCGGAAACCTAAAATTCATCACCACCGTCACGCCGTCCGATGGTCAAATCACGATGAATGTGAACCGACAGCAACAGGCCAAATGCGCACAACAACGTCAGCATTGCGGTGCCGCCGTAAGACACCAACGGCAACGGCACACCGACCACCGGGATCAACCCCATGACCATGGCAATATTGATGAAGACATAGAGGAAAAACGTCACCGTCACGCCAATGCCCACCAAGCGGCCAAACTGATTGCGTGATGAAACGGAAATCACCAAGCCATAGGCCAACAACAACGTATACAGCGCAATCAGCGTCAATCCACCGACCATGCCGAATTCTTCGGCCAACATGGTGAAGATGAAATCAGTTTGTTTTTCAGGCAAAAAATTCAGACTACCCTGGGTGCCTTGCATGAAGCCTTTGCCAAACATACCCCCCGATCCCAGGGCAATTTTTGACTGAATGATGTGATAGCCCGCGCCTAAGGTATCGGTTTCAGGGTTGATAAACGTCAAGATGCGCTGTTTTTGGTATTCACGCAGGATCGTGAACCAGGCCACCGGCGCACTGATCAAGGTCAATACACCGGCCAAAACGAACTTCCACATGCGCACCCCGGCAGCAAAAAAGATCGATACACTGGCCAGCACCAACATCAAGGTGGTGCCCAGATCAGGCTGACGGATGATCAAAAAAGCCGGTGCCGCAACCATCATCGCGGGCGGAACCAAAAACATCACACGGCCCACGTCTTCGATGCTGCCGCCATGGAAATAGCGCGCCAGGGCCAACAGCAGGGCGACCTTCATCAATTCCGAAGGCTGAACATTGAAGAACCCAAGGTTGATCCAGCGCTGGGCCCCCATGCCGACAAAGCCCATGAGTTCCACTGCTATCAACAAGACCAGAACCAAAAAATAGAACGCATAGGCATAGCGTAGCCATATTCTGATATCGCTCACCGCGATCACGATCATGCCCAAAAGACCCACACCAAAACGGATCATCTGGCGCGATGCCCACGGGTCAAGGTCTCCACCTGCGGCGCTGTACAGCATGGCAAAACCGATGCTTGCTGTCAGCGTCAGTAAAACGACGAACATCCAGTGCAGATGCAGGAGTTTTTTACCGATGCTGACTTTGGGCTCTGATAACAAACCGCCATGATGCAACACCTTAAGCGCTCCCCTGGTCCGAATTTGATTTGCGGCGAGAAGGTCTTGCTGGCTGACGTCCGGGGGGCGCAGGGGTGGGATTCAATTGCGCAAGACGCTGAGTTTCGCGCAAGACATCTTTGGCGATGGGGGCCGCTACGGATGATCCGCCGCCGCCGTGCTCCACCACCACTGAAACAGCAAAACGTGGGCTATGGACCGGTGCGTAGCCGATAAACAAAGCATGATCGCGTTGTTTCCACGGAATATCTTTGTTTTTGAGCACACCCGTTTCACGTTCGGCCTTGGAAATACGACGCACCTGAACGGTGCCGGTTTTACCCGCCATACGCCAGTGCGGCTCATTAATCTTGGACCGGCGCGCCGTTCCTATCGGCGAATTGACCACGTCATTCATGCCCTGTAGAACGATGGCAAGATGATCCGGCGAAATGCCGAGGGATTCTGCCTCAACATTGGGGAAAGGTTTGATGCCTTCTTCGCTAATTTGATCCAGGGTCAGATGTGGCGTCACCGCACGCCCACCATTGACCAAACGTGCGGTCATGATTGCCAACTGCAAAGGAGTCGTCAGGATGTAACCCTGACCGATGCCTGCAATCAAGGTCTCGCCCAGTTGCCAAGGTGTTCCGACGGCCCCCATCTTCCATTTATTATTGGGTACCAAGCCCTTCTTTTCGCCCGGCAAGTCGAGCCCCAGTGCAGAGCCGAGGCCAAAGCGGCGTGCCATCGCGCCCATGCGGTCAATGCCGGTACGCCGCGCCGTTTCATAAAAATACACGTCACAAGATTGTTGAATCGCTCCAGTGAGATCCATCAGGCCGTGTCCGCCTTTTTTCCAACAATGAAATTCGGCAATGCCGAGCTTGGTCGAGCCGGAACAGAAAATTTTGGTTTCCGGCGATATAACGCCTTTTTCCAACGCTGCCAACGCCACCACGGGCTTATAGGTCGATCCGGGCGCATACTGCCCGGAGATGGCCTTATTGGTCAGCGGCGCCTTGGGATTGCTGATCAGCGATTCCCATTCAGCTTGGCTAAGCCCGGTGTTGAACGAATTGGGGTCGAACGTTGGTGAAGATACCAACGACAAGACTTCGCCAGAGTGCACATCGACCACCACAACCGTTGCGCTTTCATTGCCAAGCCGCTTGGTGATGAATTTTTGCAGTTCTAAATCAATAGTCAAACGCACTTCGCTGCCGGGCTGGCCTTCTTGGCGATTGAGTTCACGGATCACACGGCCCAGCGCATTGACTTCCACCTGAGAGCTGCCACCGGCACCGCGCAGCGCCAGATCGTAAACCTTTTCAACCCCAGCCTTGCCGATGCGAAAGCCCGGCAACTCCAACAAGGGATCACCGGTCAAATCTTTTTCCGAAACCGCTGCCACATAACCCAGAACGTGTGCGGTTTCGGGCCCTTTGATGTAGCTGCGGCTCTGTCCGACATCGATAAAGACACCGGGAAGATCCGGGGTATTGACCTCGATGCGCGCGACTTCGGGCCAATCCAAGTTTTCACGCACCGTAATCGGCACGAAGGCGCGTTTGCGTTTCACCTCACGGCGAATACGGCGACGCTCACCACCGCTTAGGGTGACAATCAAGGACAGTAAATCAAGGGTATGCTCGACATCACCCGCTTGCTCAGGAATGATGACCACGCGGTAATTTTGCTGATTGTCCGCCAAGGCCATGCCATTGCGATCAACGATGCGTCCGCGCGGTGGCGGCAACAGGCGTAAGTTGATGCGGTTTTCATCGGCCAGCGTGACATAACGTTCTGACTCAATCACCTGCAGATAGTACATCCGGCCGACCAAAACCGACAACAACGCCGCTTGGCCGCAACCCAACATAAGGGCGCGGCGTGAGAACAGTTTGTGACGCTCAGAATCCCTATGCATGCCTCAAATTCCCCGCCCCATTAGCCACGATCAAACCTGGGCCAAAACGGATTGCTGCCAACGCACCTGAAGCCACGCCAGCAGCGGAAAACCACCCACGCTCACCAAGTACTGCACAAACACGGCCTCGGGCGAGGAGAATGTGGAAAAGAAAATCGACGTCAAAACCCACATCAACATGGTCGCACCGGCGGCAACCACGCAAAAGCCCAGCCAGATGATCATGAAAGACCGGCCAGTGAAGAACACCTGCTGGCTCATCACCGCCATATGCACGGTCACGAACACCGCCGCATTGACACCGAACGGCATGCCACTCAATGCATCTTGCAATAGACCCGCAAAAAACACCGAAAACGCAGGCAAAAGGTCCGGGCGGTAAATGGCCCAATGATAAACCGCCATCAACGGCAGCAGCGGTGCCACCTCAGCAAAGCCAGGGATGTGCAGCGGCACTTGGCCCAACACCACCAACATCAAGGTTAAAAAAAACGGCGTGATGCCACGCATAATCAGATCTAGGCGCTGCCAAAAGGTCAGTTTCATCTGGGATGCCCTGGTGGTCTTGCAGGGCCCTTGTTGACGGCGAGAGAGGCATCAAGGATGCCCTGCAACCCGTAATCGACGACGCGTACGAACTCTAGACGGTCACGATGCACATATGGTTTGACCATAATGCCGCCATCACCGGTGCGCACCACAACCCCAACCGGAATGCCGGGTAGAAAGGCCCCACCGTGGCCAGAGGTAACGATACGATCACCAACACTGGCACTCGCCCCGGGGGGCATGTGGATCAAACGTGGACGGTCTGAATTATCACCCGCCAAAATCGCCCGCGTTCGGGTCGCTTCGATCACTACTGGTATGCGTGAGTTCAAATCGGTGATCAGCAATACGCGACTGGCGCGAGACCCCACACCATGAACACGACCGACCAAACCGTCACCGGTGATCACCGCCTGGCCCTTGGCCACACCACCGCGACGACCGGCGGCGACAAGAATAGAGTGCACAAACGCTCCACCCGAATCTGCAATCACCCGGCCCGATATGAAACCGGGTTCCGTTCCCGGCGCGAGATTGAGCAAATTTTTAAGTTGTTTGTTTTCCGCCGACAGCTTGCGCGCCGCCGACTGCCATTCGAGAAGGAGCTGAATTTCTGCCCGCAAACGTATATTTTCATCATTTAGAACCGACAAGACGGTGGCTTGATCCACCAAACGGTCCAAGGTCGCCACAGGCCTGGAGAGAACATCAAGCACCGGCGAGACCGCATCGCTGACCGTGGTGCGCACACGTTCCATCACCAGCACGTCGGCCTTGCCCAAAAGCATCAGCGCGAACGCAGCCAGAACCAGCCCCAGATACCCGAAGCGGTTGGCCAGCCCCTTTTCAGAGTGAGCGATATGGTGTCCTAAGTGCTGGCGGTTTTTCACCGCATCTCTTCCCTACTCGATGCCTAGTTTCATTAATGTGGCCCTGCCTTATGATGTATATGGCAAGACACCCGTAACCAGTATGCCAAAAGCATAGTTAATATAGTTTTACAGCCTTGAAACAGCAACACCCGTGCGTTTCACGGCACGGGTGTTGCGTATTCATTTGAGAAACAATATTTAATACATCGTCGTCAGGACGTTGCGCAGCTTTTTCATTTCTTCCAACGCCCGGCCGGTGCCCATAACCACGCACGACAAGGGATCGTCTGCGATGGAAACCGGAAGGCCGGTGGCATGACGCAAAACATGGTCGATATTGCCCAGCAACCCGCCACCGCCGGTCAAAACGATGCCCTTATCGACGATGTCCGCCGCCAGTTCCGGCGCGGTGTGTTCCAGGGCCACTTTCACGGCCTCGATGATGGCACCGACAGGTTCGGCCAAGCTTTCGGCGATCTGGCGTTCGGAAATCACGATTTCCTTGGGCACGCCGTTCATCAGATCACGGCCCTTGATGTCGAGGGTCCGACCTTCACCATCTTCGGGCGGGCAGGCCGAGCCGATGGTTTCTTTGATGCGTGCGGCAGACGCCTCACCGACCAACAGGTTATGATTGCGGCGGATGTAAGCGATGATGGCTTCGTCCATCTTGTCGCCGCCAACGCGGACCGAACGGGCATAAACAATGCCACCCAGCGACAGCACCGCGACTTCCGTCGTGCCGCCACCGATATCAACAACCATCGAACCGGTCGGTTCGGTCACCGGAAGGCCGGCTCCTATGGCGGCGGCCATCGGTTCTTCGATCGGAAATACTTTAC
>JAESUA010000280.1 GCA_016763255.1 Magnetovibrio sp.
ATTGGGGGCGGACGGGCCGGAGTTGGTCTTAGTTTTTGGTGATTTCGGAAATCACTGTGTAGTTATCGGCACGCGGCGTGTAAGCGACGCCTTTTTTGGCGGCCCAAAAATTCATCTGGTAATGCACCGGGATCACACCGTACAGCTCACCAATGGCGCGTTCTGCGGCCTTGGCGATTTTCTTGGAACGCGATGCTTCATTCACATCCCCCATGGCGTCTTCCAACAAAGCATCCATTTTTGCATCCGAAAAACGGCCACGGTTGGAGGTACCCTGACCGGCGTCTTTGTTGTAGCTGTGCAGCAGTGACATGATGGTCGAGCCCTGCTCGCCGGTGGACGAACCCCAACCGAGTAACATGAACGAATATTTTAAGGCCGAAGCGTTCTTGAAATAGGTCGACTTGGGTTCGGTCTTGACCGACATTTCGATGCCGATGCGGGTGAGCAATTGGGCGATGGTCTGGGCGATTTGTTCGTCATTCACATAACGATCATTGGGCGCCTGGATGGTCATCTTAAAACCATTGGGATAACCCGCCTCAGCCATCAACTTGATCGCGCCTTTTGGATCATAAGCCATCGGTTTAAGTTTGTCTGAAACCCCGGAAAATCCCTGGGGCAACATTTGTGAAGCCGGTGCGGCGGCACCATCCATGATGCGATCAACAATGCCTGCGCGGTTGATGGCCATGGAAATAGCCTTGCGCACCCGCACGTCACGCAGTGGGTTTTTGATCGGTGAGCCACCCTTGGCGGTGATGCCTGGGGTGTATTCACGATCCGAATCCATATGCAGATAGATAGCCAAGTTAGACGGCTGCTGGAACAAAACAAACTTTGCGTCGGCTTTGACGTTTTTCAGATCTGCGGTTGGCACGGCGTCGATGATGTCGACATCGCCGGACTGCAGCGCGGCCAAGCGCGCGGCATCATTTTTTAACGGCCGCACTTCGACGTCGCTATACGCCGGTGCGCCACCCCAATACGAAGCGTTGCCGGAAAGCTTCATGGTTTCGCCGGGTTTCCACGATACCAAAGAATAAGGTCCGGTGCCGATGGCCAGTTTTCCGGAATTAAAGTGCGAGCTGTCGATGGAAAAGACGTCTTTGGCAATGGTCGGATTGGCAGCGTAATAGTCTTCGACAGTTTCCTTGGAAATGATCGACACCTGGGCCAAATTATTGGGTGTCAGGGGCTGACGGCCCTTGGTTTTGATGCGCAAGGTGTAATCGTCCACCGCTTCGATGGATTCAAACGTTTTGCCAAACTTGGTGAATGCCGAGGGGCTGTTGGGCACGTTGGGGAAGCGCTTGTAGGTGAACACCACGTCGGCGGCGGTAAAGGACGTTCCGTCATGGAACGTCACACCCTTACGCAACTTGATATCCCAGGTGGTGTCATCGGTGGCTTTCCACGATAGCGCCAATCCCGGCTGCAACTGCATCTGCGCATCCATGTGGATCAAACGGTCATAGATGTTGCGCGCGGCCGAGTTGTTGGGGCCTAAGTTATGATAGTGCGGATCGACCGAGCTGGGCTCAGACGAAACACCGACGGTCAAATCAACCGCAAAGGCCGCGGTGCTGGCCAGCATCAGTGCCGTGATGGCAACGCCTGCTTTGATGGATGAATGGAAATTCATGTTAACCTCCCTTGGGCTTTTATACGTGTAGGCCGGAATGGCTCGCCTGTCCTAGTTTTTGGACAGAAAATAATCCCGCCAATATTTCAAAAACTGAAGAATGTCGTGGCGGGCCTCGGGGTGGTCAAGTACCCGGTGCCCCGCACTTGGGTAAATGATGACTTTGGCGCGCTTGAAGGCCTGCAAGGCCGCACTGCCATGTCCGGCGACGCCGTAAGGTTTACCCAATTCGGCGTGGGGGCCGAAAAATTCATCGTGATATCCATTAAGGTTCAAAACCGGTGTTTCATCTGGATCACCGGCGATATCGACCTTGTCAATGTAGTAGCTGGGCTCACAATTCCACGCCAACACCATGCGCGCGGTGATGCCGTCGCCGTGCCATGTCGCGGCCGCCACGGCCCCTTCGGACAAGCCCGCCAGCACCACAAAACGCCGATCGATGCAGTCAAATTCGGCAATCTTGTCCATCACATGGCTGACCTCTTCACGGCGCAGCTTGTGCACCAGATCATAGATTGAAGGGTCGGCCGGGGAAACATAGGAGGGGCGATCAATTTGTGCGTGGGTATTGGGCGCGATCAAGATGAAGCCCAGCTCCTCGACGATCCAATCGGCCATCATTTGTTCTTGGCCGCGGGGATTTGATCCGGGCAAAAAAATCATCAACGGGGCTTTTTTGCCGGAAGCACAGACTTCGCCAAGGCGCTTTTCCACCTGACCAAGAACGCCGCGCACCGGCTCGCCGCCACAAAGGCTGGACGGCAGCGCCACAAAAGCCTGATGATAAACAATATCAACCGACATCGATGTATTGCCCCCCATGGTGAACGGCCATGGCAGTATTTTTACGGTTCATGGCTTTGCCTCCCAATCATTCAAGTGAGGGCATGGTATTTTACAATTTCGTATATGTGTGAATAATAACCATGCAATAGTGATATGGATTAATACGGAGGTGGTATGAACCAGGGACCCACATTGAAGACGCAGGCGGCTCAAGGCAACATTGACTGGACGCTCAAAGAAATGCGCGCGCTGCATCATGTGGTGCAATTGGGTACGGTGACGGCGGCGGCAACCCGTATGGGGCTTTCACAGCCCGCGGTCAGCCGCTTGTTGTCTGGCCTGGAAAGCAAACTTGCCCAGCCGTTGTTTGAACGTCAGGGCCGGACCTTGGCACCAACCCGTTCGGCCTTGGATTTTTATGAAGCTTCGATACGGGTGTTCGAGGCCATCGAAAACATGCGCAGCAACCCCGTCGTTTTGCACAATGTCGAGCAGTTGCGGATCGCGGTGCCGCCTACCTTTGCCCAGGGTTTTATCCAAGATGCGGTGGCGCTGTTTATGCAAACCAATACCAACGTAACGGTGCAAATCGATGTGCGATCATCGCCGGCCATTTTTGAAGTGATCACGGAAGGGGCGATTGATTTGGGCATCACCGATGCCACCATCCGTCATGAAGCGGTACGCGATACGCCGTTTCGCCGCTCGACGACGGCGTGTTTTATGCGCAAAGACCATCCGTTCGCAAAGATGGATGAGGTCAATTTTGAGGCCGTCAAAGAGATTGACATCGTCGGCCTGTCGCAACGCCATGGCACGCGCAACCACGTGGACCGACTGTTGGCCAAATCAGAGGTGCACGCCCGCATGGTGATCGAAACATCGACGGCGGCATCGGCGGTGTCGTTTGTCCAAAGCACCGGTGCGGTGACGTTCCTCAGTCCTTTTCCGGTGGCCAGCAATTTGCCGCCAGATGTGACTTTTCGTCCGTTGCAAGCGGGCCTTAAACACACCACCCGCTTTATTCATTCTGCACGCATCGGCTTAAAGCCAGTTGCGCGACGGTTTATGAGGGCGGTTACCACGGTGTCTGAAGGCCATAACAACTGGTCGTCTATTGGCGATTATACAGCCTAATGAAGGCGCTTCACTTTTCGCGAAAAGTACGCCCCAGGCCTTCGATCAAGGGGGCGGCAAGATAGCTTGCTAAGGTTCGGTTGCCGGTCAAAATGACGGCATCCGCCGGCATTCCGGCGACCAGGCGTCCACGTAGCTGTTGGGGTAGGGACTGAGAGGAAATGCGGATTTCAACATCGAAGGCACTGTCACCGGTGCGGCGGTCTTGGGTGACGTCGTTGGAGATATGGGTGACACGGCCATGAATGGGGGGGATGCGGCGCATATTAAAAGCGCCGAGCCGCACCTGGGCGCTTTGACCGATCACGACACCGTCAATGTCGCTTGGGTTGATGCGGGCGATCACCACCAGTGGGGCATCTTGGGGAATGATGTCCATCAAGCTTTCACCGGGCTTGATGACATTGCCCAATACGTTGACTTGCAGCGCATGAACGGTGCCTGAAACGGGGGCGCGGATGTCGGCGCGGCGGATCACATCCGAAGCTGAAAAATGTTTTTGCTTGAGTTCATTAAGGTGAAGCCGCGCGGTTTTTAAATCTTGTCGGGCGGCCCCCATCATCGCACTTTTGCGGTCATCAAGGTCGAGCGATATTTCCTCAATGCGCTGGGCGGCACGGGCCTTGTCGGCAAGAAAACGGCCCAGTGTCCCATTGAGTTTGGCGATGCGATCATCGATGTCTAACATGCGGGGCTTGGGGATGTAGCCGCGTTCAAACACCGGGTTTAAGTTTTTGCGCTGGGCTTTGACCGCTTGTAAACGCTGCCGTGTTGCTTTTGTTTCGGCACCAATACCGTCGATTTCGGCATTGATTTGGTCGATGCGCCGGGCCGCCGTTTGGCTGGCTATGACCATGCGGGCACGGTTGGTGTTAAAGACCGCCTGCTGCGCCTGCGCTTCATCGGGGGCGATGCCATCAAGATTGATTGTGATTTGCAGGGTGGCCTCCGCCATCAATCTTCTGATTTCGGCTTCGGTGGCGCTGTATTGTGCGTCTAAGATTCTCAGCTCGGCCCCAGCCTTGGCCGTTTCCAGACGAATGAGAATATCCCCGGCCATAACCAACTGCCCATCGACAACGCGAATTTCGGCGACGATGCCGCCTTCTAAATGCTCGACCGATTTGCGTGCCCCGTGCGGCGCGATGACGCCTTTGGCGGTGGCGGCGCTTTCCAGTGGGGCGAGGGACGCCCAACCGGTAAAGGCGAGCAACATGGTTGCGGTCAATAAATTCCCAAAAGGATGATCGGCAGGGTTGATGGTTTGCTCATGGCTATGGTTTCCATTGCTCACTGGGCGGCATTTGATAGGGAACGGGTGTTGGGATCGCGCGAAAAGGGCTGAAGTTTTCCGTCATTCAAGACATAGGTCTGGTCGGCACGATCCGATGGTGTTTGCAGCCGGGTCAAAACCACCACCACGGTTGAATCTTGGGTTAACGATTGAATGGTTCGCCACAAAAGATTTAATCCGGGGCCATCGAGATAGGCTTCGGGGCTGTCGAAAACCACCAGTGCGGGACGGTCCAAAACCGCGCGGGTGAGCATCAAGCGAAACAAAAATCCGGAAGGAATGGGCGCGACACAAGTGTCCATGAGGTGGTCATAACCAGCCGAAAGTTGGAGTATTTCATCGTGCAAGCCGGTGAGGCGGGCGGCCTTGACGCAGTCGTCATATGAATAATCGCGATAGCCGCAAAGCAGTTCACCCACCGCGGCGATGGGCAGATCCGGGGTGCCCCGGACCAAAGCGGTATGGGCGGCACCAGGACCACCTAAAAGGCGACCATCAACCTGAACCACACCGCGATCCAATGGGCGCTGTCCGGTGAGGATTTCCGCTAAACAGGTTTTGCCGCTGCCCGATGCGCCTAAGATTACGGTGCTCGAACCAACCGGCAGCAAGAGGTTAAGGCCCCGCAAAATAGGTGCTTTGGCGGGGGTCGGAAAATAAACCAAACCCTCAGCACGCAGTCCTTCACTTGGTGGTGTGGTCGTTGGGTCTTGCGGTGGTGGGGGTGGTAATGATTTTAAGTTGGCGATCGCCTTGCGAAAGCGCATGAAATGCGGCCAGCCGCTGATGGCCGTTTCGACTGGCATCAGGGCGCGCAAGCCAAGGATTGAAGCGGCGATCATGGTGCCGGGAGAAATGTCACCGTTGACCACCAAAGCTGCCCCGCTGGCCAAGATGGCGAGCTGGAGTGCGGCACGCAAAAACCGACTTAGGCCGCTGACTTGGTCGCGGTGGATACCCGTAGCCTCCCAGTGATCGCGTGCCGTGTGGGCCGAACGGCTCCACCAATGCACGGCCGCGTCTTGTTGGCCAAGGTCGCGGATCGAGGATCTGTCATCCAGCAAACGGCTGTCGGGCAGGGCGTTGTTGGAAATCGGGGTGTTGGCCGCCATCAAAAAAGTCAGGCCGATTAAAGCCACAACCGCCCCACTCACCAATCCCCCTAACAGGGGGTGTAGGGCAAACAACACCACGACGTAGATCGGAACCCACACGATATCGAGCAATGCAATGGGGGCACGGCTGGTGGCGAAAAGGCGCAGTTCGGTTAATTCCTGGCCCATCAGCGAGTTTTGCATCGGTCCGCAAAGTACTTGGTTGAGGGTGGCGGCGCTGTGGTGATCTTCGACGATACGGCACCAGCGCAGCAACAACCGCGTGCGCAGGTGTTCCATGGCGGCCTGAATGCACAGCGCCCCCACGGCCAGAATACTCAACATAACCAAGGTTTCCATGCTGCCCGAACCGAGCACCCGGTCAAACAGTTGCAGCGAATAAATCGGCAATACCAGCATCAAGAGGTGAATGATCAGGCTGAACGCTACAAGAGCGCCGACGACACCGGTGGTCTGACTGGATTGGTCTTGTATACGCACGGACATGATTTGAGCCTTTTCCTGCTCCGATGAGATTGACACCGAGGTCACACACGCAACCTGTGTGCCAGCTGTATGCAAAGATCATCAGGTGCGCGCTAACGGTTTGAAATTGGGGCCAAGGTTGGGCTCGACTTGAATTTGAATGTTCATATCAGCCTTGCGCTGGGTCACATTGACGAGGGCCGGTCAAATTGATGGAGGCAATGTGTCAATTTGACCAAGCGAACTGAATGCGCACCAGCTCTGCGCCAAACGCCATTAATTAGAGCTGAATTTTATTGGCACGCCCTTTGCTGAGTGTTGGGTCCATCTTCTTTTGGACTGAATGACGAGGTCGTCATGATCAAGGTTAGGAGAGAACGTCCCAGCCAGCGCTTACACCACAGGGTGAACGCGCCGATCATCATCGACATGCCGGGCGGCACCTTCGAGGCCGAAGATTGGAGCCTGGGCGGATTTCGGGTGCAGATGGGGGGAACCGAACTACATCTGTCAGAGGTGATCTCAGTTGGCATCAGAATTCCCTTCCAGGGTTTTGAAATTGGTTTTGAAATTGATGCCGAAGTGCGCCGGGTGTTCGAAGATGTTGGCACCGTGGCGTGCTCGTTCATTGATGTTCAAGACCGCGAACGTGAAATTATGGAGTTGTTCGTTGAAGAATTGGTGCGCGGCTCGGTGACGGTCGTCGGCGATATCATGGTGCGCATCGACACCCCTGTTACACCGGTATCCACCAAAGCCGACCCTAACCCTGCCGAAGAAGTTCCCCTTTATAGGTGGCCGATCAAACAGATTGTTTTGACCACGCTTTATATGATCGCGGGTATTTTGGTGGTGGGATATGCCTACACTGTATTTACCGCCAACTTCCTGCGTATGGAAGTTTCCTCGGCCATGGTTACCGCACCTATCGAGGCGATCCTGGCCACGGCGGATGGCAAAATAGAACAAGTGATCGTCAAGACCGGCGAGGAACTGTTGATCAACACCGCATTGTTTGTGATCGAAAGCGCCAAGGTCGAAGAGCGCATCGAGATGGCCAAAATCAAGGTTAACCGCGAGACTATGGAATTGGTGGCACGTCAGAAAACACTCGCGTCCGAACGCTCCAAAAGCATTGATTACCGCACCATGATGTTGACCAAATTGGAACAGGCCAGCGCTAAGGTTCGCGCCCTGGAGCGACAGTTGACCCTGGCCCAAACCCGGGTTTCGCGATTGCACAAACTCCAGCAAGATGGCCTGACGACACGCACCAAGGTTGAAACGGCCAGATCAGAATATGCCGTGATCAAGGGACGATTTGAAGAGGCTCTGGCGGAAAAACGCGAGAGCCAAATGTTTTTGGAAAGTGTCAAAGAAGGCCGGGTCGTGGACGGCAACAAAATCAACACCCGTCTGTTGGACCTCCAGGCTGAGGTCGATTTGGCGTGGGATCGCATTATGTTGGCCAAAGATGAACTGATGGCCTTACAGCGACATAAAGAACGACTGACCCTGGCGGCACCCAGCAATG
>JAESUA010000281.1 GCA_016763255.1 Magnetovibrio sp.
CTGCATCGTCAAACCCAGAAGTGCGCTCAGAAAAATCCGTTACATCTTGCCGTGCCATAGTAACCCACCGAGCCGCCCCCTTAGCGCAAGCAATCCCGCCCGCACACAAAGTTCCGCAGCTTCAAAAGCATTTACACAAGAAGGGGGCAAGCCCACTTCCGCTAGAATTTGTTCGAATAAACTCTATTTATCGGCAAGAGATCAATCAGCAAAACACAGCATTTTCTGGCAAATCTGGCGTTTGTTGCAATTCTAACGCAGCCACCTACCGATGCCCGACGCATCAACACCAAGCTCCCCATATGGTGCAGTTATGGCTCCGTACGATGGATCGTACGCCGAGCTGAGAGCCACGTATGCGCCCTCCGCTCGGTGGGGACGGCAACTGAAGGGGCGATGAATTACGTCTTAGGCTAGGCCAGCACTGGTGCCAAAAAGACATAGCCGACACCATAAGCGGACTGAATGGGACAGGGCTGTTCGAGGGCTGATTCAATTTTTCGTTTCAAGCGGCTGATGGTCGAATCGAGACTACGGCGAGCGGCCTCGGTATCGCTCTTGCCCTGGCAAGCCAGCAGATCCGCCCGACTGCAGGGCACCCCTGGCTTGGCAAGAAGTTGGTGTAACAAGGTGAGTTCCCTGGCCGTCAAGTTGGTGCAGCGCCCATCGGGGGCGGTTAGTAACCATGTTTGCCGATCAAGGTGCCAAGCAGGCTCGATCACGCCATTTGCCGTTTGCCGGGCGTCAACACCCACAATCTCGCCTGCGCCACTTGGTACCAGCGATGGAACAATACGGCGCAGCACCGCACGTACGGTTTCTTCGATCACGAACAGATCTGTTTCCTTGGAAAGGTAGGCATCGGCCCCAGCCCGCAAGCCTTTTGCTTGGCTATCGGATTCGTCCCGACAGGTCAGCATCACGATTCCAATATTCAGGGTTTGGCGTAGCCGCCGGGCAATGGAGACGCCGTCTTCACCAGGGAGGTAGAGATCGAGCACAACCAAATCGGCACTTTCTTCACTCAGTGCCGCATCCAGACTCGCACCGTCACAAACGCCCCGGGTGGCAAAGCCACGATGACGAAAAAAAGCCACCAATTCGCCCAGGTAATCCGCTTCGTCATCCACCACGATCAACCGTGGCTGCGCTGACGTATCCGGCCGTACTGTCGCCAAAGACGACGCCGTTTCTTTGGTCATTTGCCCACTTTCGTATAACACCGATGCGCCGACGCGATGCAATCCCTATGATTGAATTCAATCACCAAAACAAAACGTAAAGTATTTCCCATAAATAATCAATTACATTGGTGTGTATTGGTCATGTATAGATCAAGGCACACCGTATCACCAACTTAATTTACACTACAGCCAATACCTGCTTAGTTCTCACACTCCATGAACACCACATGGCAGGCTTCGGCATACTGTCAAACAAAAAGGCGTGCACATGCCGACACAAAAGAGTCTCAAGCCCCTGTCTCTGATCATATCAGGGGTTCTGGCGTTCATGGTTACAGTTGTTTGCGGTGCGGCGCTGGCGAATGATGGTCGCATGTTGGTGCTGGACGCGAAGACCCGACAGGCATCGCTGGTCGGCCACTTGGAACGACTCATCGACCCCGACGGCGTTCTTGACATCAAAGCCGTCAGTTCCGACCATCAAGCTAGCTTTGAACACCTGAAAGCTTTCAGGAGCGGCGGCTACACCAGCGACGTACATTGGTACCGCTTCACAGTGATCAGGAGCCTGGACGCACCGGCCGAATGGGTTCTCGACCTTGGCGAGCCCTACCTCAACGAGATCGATATTTTCCTCCCCACAAGCGACACCGGTTTCCAGCGGGTTCAGCTCGGCGACCACGTTGCAATGGCCGGACGGGCACTCCCAGGGACCCGTCACGCCCTGCCACTGACGTTACCCGAAGGGCAGCCGGTCACCATTCATATCCGGGTGGCAACCAACAGCTCCCTATCGTTCAATGGCACCATATGGCATCCGAATGCATTCAGCTCGACATCAATTAGATCCAGTTTTTACTACGGCACCTATCTAGGGGGCCTTGGCATTCTCATTTTTATTTATTTCATCTTTGGAATCTGCTGAAGCAAAAGGTCCTCCTTGCTTATTGTGCTTATGTGGCAACTCTCGTTCTCATGCATTCAGGGGTCAATGGCTTTGTGATGGTATTGCTTCCGACGGCAAACGGCCGTTTTTTTGATGTTCTGGTTGGCATTGGTAATGTCGGTGGCTTCATCGTGCTCAACGTCATGTGGGATCTTGTCATGAATCTCAAGCGCGAATTCCCAAGAATACACCGGATCTACATGACGGCTGCTCTCCTCGGAATTATGGGACTTCCCTTCGTCGCCTCAGGTTTTTATCGAACTCTCGCCCCCTTGAGCGGTCTTCTTGGCACGACCGTAATATTGCTAAGCCTTGTGCTCATTGTTATTCTTCTGTTCCGGCACGGTTTAAAAGCCAACTTGATCTACTTTTTTCTGGGCTTCTTTGCGACCGCTGTCGGTGCTGGCTTAACCACCTTAATGACGATCGGGGTGATCCCGCTGAACGTTTATACGGTGAATGGGTATCAGTTTTCCTCAATCCTCCACATTTTATTCCTCGCCATTGGTCTGGCGCACCGAATTCGCGACATCGAAAAAGCCAGAATCCAAGCCCGGCAAGAGCTCTCCCTTGAAACACGCCGAGCAGAAGATCAGCGCCACTTCGTTGCGCTGCTGTCTCACGAGTTCCGCTCCCCCCTGGCGGTGATCAACAAAGCCGCGCAAATGATTCAAATCACCATGCCAAAAATCGAACACGATGTGGCCGAACGCCTCGACCGCATCCGTCAACGCGCCACACAGCTTTCCAGACTGGTCGACTCTTTTTTGACATCACAGGCCCTGGAACACGGGAGCCATGCCCTGAAGAAAACCCCCACCGACCTGGGCAGATTATTTAACGACATCATCATCAGCGCGGAGGCCAAAGAACAAGTTTGCACCACCACCACCCCGACACGGTTGGTGTGGTCGGTGGACAAGGATCTGTTCGCCATCGCCGTCGGCAATTTGGTGGACAATGCCTTGAAATATTCACCGCCCAATTCCCCGATCACCATCGAGGCAAGCACCAACGCGAGTGGCCTGGAGCTGTTGATCCAAGACTGGGGGTTGGGCATGAGCAGCGAGGAGATTGCGCGGGTCGGTACCATGTATTTTCGCGGAAAATCGGCACAAGATGTCAAAGGAACGGGATTAGGCCTCCATATCTCCGGGAAGATCGTCGCGGCCCACGGCGGCATCCTAGAGGTACAGAGCCGGGGCAGTGATGGCACCACAGTGGCAATCCGTATCCCCCGCCAACATTCCGCCTGACTTAGCCATATGACTTATCCGGCATGCTGGCTTAGAAGCCGCATGGCATAAACCGCCCGCGAAGCGTAAGCCACCGGCGCAACGCAAGCCCTTGGACGCAGTGATGATGTTCAACGCCATTGTTCAAGTGCCCTTAAATGAATTTCGCAAACCAACCACGATGCATCATGGAACCTTTGTAAAATAATTGAATTGTTTATTTTAATTGATTGATAGAAATATTTTATTGAACAAGTGCGCCCAAAACATTCAATAATCAAATCCTCAATACGCTACGTATCGCAGAGAACGGAAATACTGATGAAAGATCTGACCCGGCGTAAAAAAGCCTCCGCCTTTCCCAAGGGGCGCACCGTGAACGATCAGAGTTTATCCGACGTACAAGATGTGCTCGGTCAAAAGACACCCGCAAGCGATGAGCTGATCGAGTACCTGCACCTGATCCAGGACCGCTACGGACACATCAGCGCAAACCACCTCGCCGCGCTGGCCCACGTGATGAAATTATCGCAGTCCGAAGTTTATGAAACCGCGACTTTTTATGCCCACTTCCTGGTCCTGAAAGAAGGCCATACACCACCACCTACGTTGACCATCCGCATTTGTGATGGCCCTTCATGCCGCATGAAGGGGGCCAAAACGCTGGCCCGGGATGTCGGTAAAACGCTGCAAGGTCAGGCGCGGGTTGAAGAAGTGCCGTGCATTGGGCGCTGCGATCACGCCCCGGCTGCGGCGGTGGGCAAAAACGTCATTCCCTGGGCAACCGAAAAAACCATCGTCACAGCGGCCCAAAATGACGACACCAAACCCATCCTCCCTTCCTATCAAGACCTCTCAGCCTATGTCGAAGCACACGGCTATCAGGCATTTAAAGCCCTCACGTCAGGACGCATAAGTCGGGGCGGTGTATTAAGTGAACTCGAAGCCGCAAATCTGCGTGGCCTCGGCGGTGCAGGATTCGCGGTGGCGCAAAAATGGCGTTTCCTTGATGGTCAAGCCAAGCCACGGGTGGTGGCCGTCAACGCCGATGAGGGCGAGCCCGGCACCTTCAAGGACCGCCATCTTTTGGAAACCGCCCCGCACCAGGTGATCGAGGGTGCGTTGATCGCCGCCCATACGGTTGAGGCCGACGATGTTTACATCTATCTACGCGATGAATACCCCCACATCCACGCCATTCTTAAAACTGAAATTGCCAAGCTGGTACAGCACGGCTTAACCAACGGCATACGCCTGCACCTGCGGCGCGGTGCCGGGGCGTATGTCTGCGGTGAAGAAAGCGCCATGTTGGAAAGCCTTGAAGGCAAGCGCGGCCTGCCACGCAATCGCCCGCCGTTTCCCGCCCAGTCCGGGCTGTTCGGCCGTCCCACCTTGGTCAACAACGTCGAAACCCTGTATTGGGTCACCGACATCATGAACCATGGTGGCACGCGGTTTAAGGACAACGGGTGCCAGCACTTTTATTCGCTTTCGGGGCGCATCAATGAACCCGGCGTCAAGTTGGCCCCGGCGGGCATCACCGTGCGTCAATTGATCGATGAGTATGGCGGCGGCATGATCGAAGGCCATACATTTAAGGGCTACATGCCGGGCGGTGCATCGGGCGGCATTTTGCCCGCCAGTCTTGGCGACGCCCCGATGGATTTTGGCACTTTGGAAAAACACGGCTGCTTTGTCGGGTCCAGCGCCGTGGTGGTGCTTTCGGATCAAGACAACATCCATAATTTAACCCGCCATATGATCGACTTTTTCGCCCACGAAAGTTGCGGCCAATGCACCCCCTGCCGGTCGGGGATTTCTAAGCTCCAAGATTTGTTGAGCGAACCGCATGCCCATCGTGATCTGATCGAAAGCATTTCAAAGGTGATGGCCGATGGCTCGATCTGTGGCTTGGGCCAAGCCGCCGCCAATCCGCTGCTCACCGCCCTGCGCCACTTCCCCGATGATCTGGCTTAAGGGCCGGGCTTCAAGGACGAGTTATGACAAAAACAAAAACAATCGAATTCAGCCTCAACGGCCAGACCGTATCCGCGCAACAAGGCGATACCATCTGGCAGGTCGCCAAGCACCACGCCATTGTCATTGAACACCTGTGTTACAAGCCGCGCGATGGTTACCGCGCCGATGGCAATTGCCGGGCCTGCTTGGTCGAAATTAAAGGCGAACGCACCTTGGCCGCATCGTGTCGGCGCGAAGTTCAAGCGGGCATGGAGGTTCACACCGATACGCAGCGCGCCACATCGGCACGGGCCATGGTGGTGGAAATGTTGCTGGCCGATCATCCCGGCAACACCGATGCATGTGTTTCCGAGGTGCGCGCCTGGGCTGATAAAATGGGCATTGGCGCAGCACGTTTTGCTTCACCCGCACAAGGCAAAGCCGACCAAAGCCATCCGGCCATCACATTTCAATCATCATCATGCATCACCTGCGGTCTGTGCATCCGCGCCTGTCGCGAAGTGCAAGGTAACGATGTTATCGGTTTTGAAGGCCGGGGCGCCAACACCCGGATTATTTTTGATCAAGGTGACAACCTTGGTGCCAGCACCTGTGTGGCCTGTGGTGAATGCATCGAAGTCTGTCCCACCGACGCATTGAGCTTAAAACAGGGCGCCATCGTTGCGCAAAACAACGATCAAAAGGTGTCTTCGACCTGCCCATTTTGCGGTGTCGGCTGTCAAATCGAATACACCGTGCGCGACGCAAAAATCATTCAAGCCGAAGGTCTCGACGGCCCTTCGAACCAGCGCCGTCTGTGTGTCAAAGGTCGTTTCGGTTACACCTACACCCACAGCCCGGCCCGCCTGACCATGCCCTTAATCCGCAAAGACGGCGTCGCCAAAGACCCAGCCAACATCCCCGCCCCCGAAGATCGCAGGGAGGCCTTTCGCGAAGCCAGCTGGGACGAAGCCCTGCAGCTGGCCGCCGGTGGACTTAAATCCATTTATGAGCGCGACGGTGGCGATGCGCTTTGTGGATTTGGCTCGGCCAAAGGCTCCAACGAAGAAGCCTATTTATTTCAAAAGCTGATCCGCACCGCGTTTGGCACCAACAACGTCGATCACTGCACCCGATTGTGTCACGCTTCATCGGTAGCGGCGCTGCTGGAAGGTGTCGGGTCGGGCGCGGTCACCGCTCCGTTCATGGCATCTGAGCAGGCCGACGTGATCATCATCATCGGATCACGCCCGGAATCCAATCACCCGGTAGCGGCGTCGTGGTTCAAGAACGCTGCCGAGCGCGGCGCAAAGTTGATCATTATGGATCCGCGCGGACAAAACTTGGCGCGCTACGGTCAGCAGCTCCAGTTCAAATCCGGCATGGACGTGGCGCTGATCAACGCCATGCTCCATACCATCATCGCCGAAGATTTGATCGATGCCGACTACATTGCCAATCATGTCGATGGCTTTGATGAATTGGCCAAAGCCGTTGAAGATTTTGCCCCGGAAAAAATGGCCGCGTTGATAGGCATCGATGCCGCCACAATTCGCGAGGTGGCGCGCCTTTACGCCACGTCCGAACGCTCGATCATTTTTTGGGGCATGGGCGTGTCGCAACACGTGCACGGCACAGACAACGTACGAACCCTGATCGCCTTGGCACTGATCACCGGTCAGATCGGACGACCCGGCACCGGGCTGCATCCGCTGCGCGGTCAAAACAACGTTCAAGGGGCATCCGATGTTGGCTTGATTCCGATGTTTTTACCAGATTATGCTTCGGTCGAAGACGACGCCAAGCGGGCGCGTTTCGAACAAGCCTGGAACATAAAACTGCCCAACACCCCCGGCCTGACGGTTGTGGAAACCATCGACGCCGCCTGTGATGGCCGCATCAAGGGCATGTATGTGATGGGCGAAAACCCCGCCATGTCGGACCCCGACACCAATCACACGCGCAAGGGTTTGGCCAGCCTGGAGCACATGGTGGTGCAGGATATCTTCCTCACCGAAACCGCATGGCTGGCGGATGTGATTTTGCCGGCCTCGACGTTTTACGAAAAGACCGGCACCTTCACCAACACCAATCGCCAGGTGCAAATGGGCCGCCAAGCGATCCAACCACCGGGTCAAGCACGGCGTGACTTAGATATATTGATCGAGATGGCCTCGCGTTTGGGCTGCGCATGGGACTATGCCGGACCGGCAGACGTTTATACTGAAATGCAAGGCGTCATGGGATCGTTATCCGGCATTTCCTGGGACCGCTTGGAACGCGAAAACAGCGTTGTATATCCGTGCCTCGGCGATGATCAGAAAAGCCAGGAAATCCTCTTTGGCGAAGGTTTCCCCACAGCCAACGGGCGCGCTCAACTGGTGCCCGCAGAGCTCACCCCACCCGATGAATTACCGGATAAGCATTATCCCTTTTTGCTTACCACCGGGCGGGTTCTGGAACATTGGCACACCGGTGCCATGACGCGTCCGGCGGCTGTCCTCAACGCTATTGAGCCGCACCCCACGGTGTCATTACACCCCCGTGCGATCAAAAATCTTGGCCTTGAGGCCGGTGAAATGGTCAAAGTATCCAGCCGTCGCGGCGACGTACGATTGATGGTGCGCGCGGACCGCGATGTGCCGCAAGGACTAGCGTTCATTCCGTTTTGTTTTCATGAAGCGGCGGCCAACCTTTTGACCAATCCAAAGCTGGACCCCTACGGCAAAATTCCCGAATTCAAAGTCTGTGCCGTCAGCGTCACCCCAACTTAAATTATGAGTGGCTAATTTTTTGGCAAAAAAACCACTTATACCGAGCATTTCGAAAAGATGCTGAGATCCACGTTTGATAGCAAATATTTCTATATTTGCAGCTCAAAAAAGTCTTCAAGTACTGCACACAGTGTGGGTAAACAGAAAAGGCCCCGCGAATATCGCAGGGCCTTTAGGTATCTGGCGGACAGGGAGGGAGACATGGCGGAGAGGAAGGACTCATAACTTATTGTTTTAACACTATTTTTATAGGGATATATGGGAGTGTAATTTTTTGACCCATACTCTGACCCATACCTATATTTGTTCCAATATGAGACGAACAGTGGCGAA
>JAESUA010000282.1 GCA_016763255.1 Magnetovibrio sp.
GACACAAAAATATGATGATTGGGTTCATCCTCGGGACGAATCGGGCGGATATGGACCTTGTCTCCGCCCATGGTGCCCTCGGCGTTCATCACGAAGGTGCTTTCCAACTCCTTGGGATACGGACGGATGGCCAAACGTTCGCTGCCGTGCGATGTGGCAGGAGCCACCTTGATGCGCGCATCCAGCGCCAGCACGCCTTGTTCGTCGGCAAACAACGGATTGATGTCGAGTTCCTGGATTTCCGGGATGTCGATGATCTATTGTGCGACCTGATTGAGGGCCAGACAAATGGCGTCGATGTCGGCTTCCACATGATCGCGATATCCGGCCAAAAGTTTCGACACCTTGGTACGTGAAATCAAATCACGCGCCAGCGCCATGTTGAGCGGCGGCAACGCGATGGCGCTATCGCCGATCACCTCAACCGCCGTGCCGCCTTGGCCAAACAAGATCACCGGGCCGAAAATCGGATCCGTAGACACCCCAATGATCAGTTCCAGGGCATCCGGGCGATGGGCCATTTTCTGAATCGAAAATCCTGTGATGTCGGCGTCGGGGAAGGCATCCTTGACCCGCTCCAACATGTCATGGCCGGCCTGTTCCACCGCCGCACGCGATTTCAGGCCCAAGACCACCCCACCGACATCGGACTTGTGGCTGATATCGGGCGACAAAATTTTCAACACCACCGGATAGTCCATGGTATCGGCCAGACGTGCGGCATCAACCGGGGACTTGGCGGTGTGGGTTTCCACCGTGGGCACGCCATAAGCCGACAACACCGCCTTGGCTTCCGGCTCGCTGAGGGTTTCACGGCCAGAGGCAAGCACGCTTTCGACCAGCAATTTTGCGGTCGAGGTCGCGGGTTTGAAATCCGTCGGCATAGACGGCGGCATTTCCATCAAAATTTCTTGATTGCGGCGATAAGACACCGTGTGCATGAACGCCTGCACCGATTTCAGCGGCGTGTCGAAACACGCAATGTTGGCCTTGGCCATGATGTCGCGGGCCGGTGAGGCAAACTCATCACCGACAAAACAGGTGGTGATCGCCGAATGCGGTTTATCATGAGCAACCTCGACGATGGTTTGAGCAATTTCTCTGGGATGCACCACCGCCACCGGGCAATGCATGACCAGCACCGCGTCGACTTCTTTGGCGTCCAGCAATACCCGCAGCGCGGCGGCGTAACGATCACCCGGTGCGTCGCCGATGATGTCGATGGGATTGGCTTTGGACCAGGTTTGCGGCAACACGGCGTTCAGCTTGGTGATTGTATCGTCACTTAAGTCGGCCAAGAGGCCGCCTTGTTCGATCAGATCATCCACCGCCATCACGCCCAGGCCACCGCCATTGGTCAAAATTGCCAGACGTTCACCCTTGGGACGACCGCTGCGACTGAGCGTTTCCACCGCAGCGAACAGTTCTTCGAACTCATACACCCGCAGCATGCCGGCCCGCGCAAACGCCGCGTCATAGACCGCATCGTTGCTGGTCAAAGCACCGGTGTGCGACATCGCCGCGCGTGCGCCTTCGGCAACCCGCCCCGATTTAATCGCCAGCACCGGCTTGTTGCGCGCCGCGGCACGGGCCGCGGACATGAAGGTGCGATTATGATGAATGGATTCGATGTACAACAAAATCGCCGTGGTTTCCGGATCGCTGCCCAAGTAATCCAGCACGTCGCCAAAATCCAATTCGGCCATGTCACCCATGGAAATGAAGTGTGAAAAACCGATGCCGCGCGGCTTGGCCCAATCCAAAACCGCCGTGCACAACGCCCCCGATTGCGACACAAACGCAATTTTGCCCGGCAAGGCCGAGGTGTGGGCAAAACTGGCGTTCAGCCCGATGCCCGGCACCAACAACCCCAGGCAGTTGTGACCGAGGATGCGCATACCGTGTTCTTTGGCGGTGGCCAGCATCGCATCCATGACACTTTGACCATTTTCATGTTCGACCCGGCCAAGCCCGGCGGTCAACACCACACAGGCCCGCACACCGCGCGCGCACAACTGTTCGATCAGGCTCGGAATGGTGCTGGGCGGGGTGCAAATCACCGCCAAATCGGGAACCATCGGCAGGCTATCGATATCGCCATAGGCCAGCACACCGCTGATGGAGGTATGTTTCGGATTGACCGGCATGATCGGTCCGCTAAAACCGCCTTGCAAAAGGTTGTTCATCACCAATTGGCCGATGGCCTTGGGCCGTGTGGTCGCGCCGATGACCGCCACCGAAGACGGCTTAAACAGATGATCGAGGTTTCTTGTGCTCATTTCGGCACCTTTTGCTTTGCCGCATTCGCGACGTATTGGGGAGTATTTTCGACGCACAGCCACACCATTGCAGTGCAACATTAAAATTCTAACAGATAACTTTTATCCTTTATATTAAGATAACTAGATAGAGTTATCTTAATTGCTGCATCGCAGCAATGCAGCCTCTGCATGTCACCCGCATAAGGACCTCGCGCCATGACCACGATCCTTTATCAGCCGCCCGCTTGTCAGGACCATGATACCGGCGAGGAACACCCGGAGCACCCCTTGCGGCACCGCGCAATCCAGTCAATTTTGGAAAACGAACGTTTTACCGATCTGATCCGCGCCAAGGCTCAAAAGGCCGATCGGGTTCAGTTGGAACGGGTGCACACCGCACAACATGTCGATCATATATTGGGTTGCGAGCCTGAAAGCGGGATCGCCTATATTGATAGCGACACCGTGGTTTCACCGGGCAGCGTCGATGCCGCATTGTATGCCGCAGGGGCCGCGTGTGAAGCCGTCGACGATGTCATCAACGGTTCGGCGCGCAATGTTTTTTGCGCCACCCGCCCGCCCGGCCATCACGCCGAAGCCAATCAAGCCATGGGGTTTTGTTTATTCAACAACGCCGCCATCGCAGCCGCACAGGCGCGCCATGTGCACGGCCTGACCCGTGTCGCCATCGTTGATTTCGACGTCCATCACGGCAACGGCACCCAAGCGTTTTGCTTTGACGATCCACATCTGTTTTACGGATCATCACACCAGTATCCGTGCTGGCCCGATACCGGATTGGAAACCGAAACCGGCATCGACAACAACATCGTCAACGCCACCTTGGCACCGGGCACCGGCAGCGATGAATTTCGTGCCGCGTGGTCGGATCGCATTTTGCCCAAGTTGGCGGCGTTTCGCCCCGAACTGATCATCATCTCCGCCGGTTTTGATGCCCATTCCAGCGACCCCCAGGCTCAGTTGCGTCTGCTGACGGCTGACTTTGCCTGGATCACGCAGGAAATTCTGAACGTCGCCAACCAATGCTGTAATGGCCGCGTGGTGTCATTGTTGGAAGGCGGGTACGACCTGCAGGCCCTGGCCGCCAGCGTCGGTGTGCATGTGCACGTGCTGCAGACGGGGTAATCTGCGCCCAAGGCAATAGTGGCGACAATCACGGCTCAATCGCCAGTTCACTTGGCTCTTTAAACGCCGCCCATGCTGCCTTAACAATTGGTGCCAATGGCCCGCCACTTCCAGCCTTGAAAATAGCCATACCCCATCTAGGAATCGGATTCCCACCACCCGGCAAATTTTGCCCAGATGGGCAAATTTTGCCGTCCCCTAAAAACACTAATCATTTGAAATTAAACAATTTTAATTCTGGCACGCAGGTTGCCTCTACCCTCAAGCAACATCCGTGAGAAGCACGGGTCGAGACGCACCATCAAACCAACTCGACCAGAACGGTCTAGGACAAGGATTGGAACCATGGGCAACCTGTTGAGTTTTCCGATGAACGCTTGGGATATCACAAAAGACAAAGAAGCCGCACCGAACGAACGCCTTTTGTCGGCACTTTCGTTCCTTCGCGACTGCCTGGAGGGCGGGGTTGAAGACCTCGATGCGGACAGTGTGCAGCGTTGCATGGATGCCGCCGACACCGCCCTAAGCGCCGCCATGGGAACGGAACGAAAACTGCTGACACAATCTTTGCGCATCGAAGAAATGGAACGCATCGCCAGCACCGACGAGCTGACGGGCGCATACAACCGGCGCGGTTTCGAACAAGAATTCAAACGCGTCCTGGCCGCGGCCAGCCGCTACAACGAAACCGGTGTTTTGGTCTATGTGGACCTGGATGGCTTCAAACCCATCAACGACACCTACGGCCATGCCGCGGGCGACTTGGTGTTATGTGAAGTGGTTCGGGCATTACGCGACAACATCCGCCCACATGATTTTGTGGCACGACTTGGCGGCGATGAATTTGCCATCTTGCTCACCCGCACCGCCTGGAAAGACGGGTTGGAGCGTGCCGAAATTCTCAAGCACGTGCTCAACACCACTTACGTCTATTGGAGCGGCAACCACATCGCGGTGCGCGCCAGCCTAGGATTCCAACGCTTCGGTCCAGATGATTGCAACAAAAAACTTTTGATACAAGCCGATCACGCCATGTACGAAGCCAAACGCGTGCGGGCCGCTACGAGCCCATCACGCTCCGATATCCAATAAGCGCCAAAACGAAAAACGATCAAAAGACCCGAACGGGCAACAACAACAAAATCTAATGAACTCTTGAACAAAAGGTATCGGCATGGCCTTCGAAACCCTCAAGCCCCAACGTCCGTCTCGCGCCACTTTGGTGGCCGGGCGGGGAATGGTGAAGAAGGCCAAAAGTACCAATAACAACCTCAAGCCACAAATCAGCCCAAGCGCACCCGATATTTGGGAAGACGCATGGGAATATGAACTCGTCCATCACGGTGGTCCCCAGGACAGTTCCCCACCGACCATCGAGACGGGACGCAGTGTGGTCTTATTCCAACCACCACAGCCCCCTGAAGCCATTCCGGGGTCTGGCCGACCGTTGAGCGAAAGCCCGCTCAAACGCCTGCTCACCGACGTCAATGCCCGCGCCATGACGCCACGTCAAATGCGTGATTTAAGCCTCGACCTCTACATCAACGGCATCTTGACCTGGGACGAACACGCCGAATTGGCCTTTCAGGCCGAACTACATCCCGATTTTGAACGCACCATCGGCGCGCTGACCGGTGAAAAACCATTGCCCGACCAGCCGCGCGATTATGTGCAGGTATGGGAGGTTCGGCTGGATTTTGAACGCCGTTTCGCCCCCGCCAAAAGTCGCGCCAAAGATCGCGCGCTGCACATTTTATCCGTCCTGCGGCGCATCGAAAGTCCCGCCAGCTTGCTGGCTTAACGTTCCACCCTCAACAAAAGGGCCCTTGGCTATGTACGACACGTCCGTGCACACTCAATCCTAAAATAAAACATGCTACGGTGAGCGCCCCCGCCATGGGCCTCATGTGGCGGTGCCTGGATGACGCTCACCCCCGTGACGGGCCGGGAGCAATGCGATACTGTGAAATTTTAGAACATGCCAAAAAAACCGCATGGCTCTTGCCCAACGTCAAGGAACTCCAATCCATCGTCGATTATTCAAAGAGAAATCCGGATTGGGCGCTCAGCAAGATCAAGTCCGTATTCAAAACGCCGTGCGCTGCGTGCGCTGATAACATAAGGAAAAACAATGTCTAAACTCATCACCGCGCTCAGCGTTTTGACCTTTGCCTTCACGGTATTCACCAATGATGTGGCCCAAGCGGCAAAAGCCGATGGAAAACAGCTGACACCGCACCAAATCATCGGTCAGTTGCGCGCCCGCATCACCTCCATCGGTCAAGGCAAGGCAAAACCCGCAGACTTCAAGATCGCCACCACGGCGGCGCTGGACGGTTTGCATGCTTTCATCGCAAAAGGCGACAATCTTGAACTGCTCACCATCAAAGACGAATGGGGCAAAACGCCGCTGAATCTCGCCGCCTATATGGGCTATAGCGAGATCCTTGCGGAGCTTCTCGCCCACCCCAGCGCCAAGCTCACCCTTAACGAACCGGACGACACCGGCATCTCGCCGTGGACCTATGCCAACTTTGCTCCACGCCAAAGCGCATTTGCCTGCAATCCAAAGATTTTATTGAGCCCGTTTTCCTGGGCCACGCTGCACATGAACCAACCCTACTACACCCAACTCAACTCTTATCCCAAGGTCCGCAAACAGTTGGAAGACGCCGGGGCGACACATGACATGGCCAAAGCCAAACAGATGTGGCACAAGATCTGTAAATTTCAATCCAACGAAACCCGCGATGCCGTCACGCAATCACTCGATCTACAGCAATCCGCGATCATAGCAGGCGGCCAAGCCCTGAAGACATTCCTGGATAAACTGCAAGGACGCTAGTATCCAGACGGCTTGAATGGGCGTATACCCGGTGGCGCACGCCGCATGTGGGCGTTTTCATTGATGGACAGCTGCAAATGCTAAAAGAGCCGGCCAGATCGGGCACGGAAAATTCGCTCCAGTTTTGCAGCGTTGTTGCCGATGCGTTCTCACCTGCACAATGCGCTCAACTGACCGAGTTTTTCACCCAGTTTGATGCCGCCGATGGCGGCTTGGTGGCGGGACAATTTGAGCAAAAAATCCGCCAATCATCCCTGGTGTGGCTGCCCGAAAGCGATGAGCATGCCTGGGTCGAGACGCGCATCGCCAAACTGATCGCCGACGCCAACCGGCAACTGTTCGGCTTCGCCCTTGATGGGTTTGATGAACAACTGCAACTGGCCGCCTATGGTCCCGGTCATTATTACGACTGGCACATCGATCGCGGCCGGGGCAAGCTTGCGGCGCGGCGCAAACTGACCATTGCGGTGCAATTGAGCGATCCCGCGTGCTATGGCGGTGGCGAATTGGAAATCAACGCCGACGGTCGGCCATTTGCGGCCCCGCGCGATCAAGGCACGGCGGTGGTCTTCGCCGCCACCACACTGCACCGGGTGACGCCAGTGACCAGCGGTTTGCGCCACTCACTGGTGGCCTGGACCCACGGCCCCGCTTTTGTCTAAATGAAAAAAGCCGCCCGGGATGAACCGGGCGGCTTTTGATCTTGCAAATACGATCAGGCTTAGCTTTCGCTCGCAGCCTTCTCTTCGCCTTGGGCGTCGCTTTTCTTTTCCACCTTGGGCAGCGGTACCAATTTAAGGTGCAATTCGCGCAACTGATCGGGGTTGGCTGCGGCCGGTGCCCCCATCAGCAAATCTTGCGCCTGTTGGTTCATCGGGAAAGCAATGACTTCGCGGATGTTTGGTTCATCCGCCAGCATCATCACCATGCGATCGATGCCCGGTGCGGAGCCACCATGAGGCGGTGCGCCGAA
>JAESUA010000283.1 GCA_016763255.1 Magnetovibrio sp.
ATTGGGCGGGGTGCCGACCAGGGTCGCGACGCCACCGATGCTGGCACCATACGCGGTGCCGATCAGCAGGGCTTTGGCAAATGGTGAACCATCAAAACCGTTTATTTTGCCACCACTGTTGGCCGCGGCGACGATGCCGATCACCGACAGCGCGATGGGCAGCATCATGACCGTTGAGGCGGTGTTGCTGATCCACATGCTGAGCCCCGCAGCGGTGATCATAAACGCGCCGACCAGTTGGCGTGGTTTGGTTCCGGCGCGCGACAAAACGAACAGGGCCATGCGCTTGTGCAAACCCCAGCGTTCCACCGCCAAAGCGATCAAAAAACCACCCAAAAACAAAAAGATCAGCGGGTTGGCATAAGGGGCCGCCACGACCTTGATGGAGCCTTGGCCCAGCACCGGAAACAGCGCCAGTGGCAGCAGCGCGGTGGCGGCCACTGGGATGGCTTCGGTGAGCCACCAGATGGCCATCAAGGCGGCTACGGTGGCGACGCGCCATGCGTTTAGGGGCATTTCACCGGGGGGCGGCAAAATCGCCATCAAGGCGAACACCGCGATTCCCAAAACCAAACCGAACCATGCCGGTAAACGTTGACTGGCAGCGTGATGCGCATGGCTGGGCGGAATCGATTCGGGTGATCTGGCGTGGTGGTGAGAATTCGCTGGGGAAGGCTTGCTATTGTCCATCATAAACACGATCTTACTGAATTAAGGTCTGAGCGCCACTGACACTTTGTGAGATGCATCATATGAGCGAAACTCCGTTACGTCTTGCCGTATTCGATTGCGACGGCACGTTGGTCGACAGCCAGCATTCCATCGTTGCCTCCATGCACGCGGCGTGTGAGGTCCATGGATTTGAAAAACCCGACGCCGAGGCCGTGCGTCGGGTGGTGGGCTTGCCGCTGGAAGTGGCGATCTGTCAATTGATGCCGGGGGTGGATCAGGCTTTTTCCCAGGTGGTCAGCGAAACCTATAAGGATGCCTTTTATCAACTGCGTCAAGCCGGTGAGGTTGAAGAACCCTTGTATGAGGGCATTGCAGGCGTTTTGGATCAATTGGACGGCGCCCAATGGCTGATGGGGGTGGCGACCGGAAAATCCCATCGCGGATTGGTGGCGACCTTAAAACATCATCAACTGTATGAACGTTTTGTCACCCACCAAACCGCCGATCGCGCCCAAGGCAAACCCCATCCCGACATGATGTTTAAGGCCATGAACGAAACCGGTGCCGAACCACAAGACACCATCATGATCGGCGATACCACCTTCGACATCGAAATGGCAAAGAATGCGGGGGTGCGCTCCATCGGGGTCAGCTGGGGCTATCATCAAACCGAAGAATTAATGGACGCCGGCGCGGCTCAGGTGGTGAACACGACTGAAGAACTGACCCAGGCGTTGTTTGCATTGGCGGAGACGATGTAATGAAAATGTGGATGAGAGTTCTCGGCTCGGTGTTTGTGTTGCTGGTGGCGACGCTGATTGCCGGTGTCGCGGTGCTCAAATCCACCGACTACAACCGCTTTAAGGGGGTGCTCGAAACCTTGGTGGAGGATGCCACCGGGCGCCAATTGACCATCGCGGGTGAGTTGCAGCTGGCGGTGTCGCTCAATCCGACCCTTTACGTCACCGGGGTGAGCTTCGGCAATGCCGATTGGGCCTCTAAAACGCCGATGATGACGCTTGATCGCATGGAAGCCCAAGTGGCGTTAAAACCACTGCTGTCGGGATTGTTGGAGATTGACCACATCGTGCTCGACGGTGTGAATTTGGTGTTGGAAACCGATGGCCAAGGCCGGGCCAATTGGGAGTTCGACGCTGCCGGTAAGGCCCCCGCCGACTTCCCGACAAACGGGCCTGTAAGCGTATCGGACGGCACCATGGCCTTAAAGCCTGAAGTGCGCGATGTGCGCCTGCGCAATGTTCGCCTAACCTACATTGACGGTGCCACGGGCGGTGTGATTGTAACCGACTTAAAACGTGCCGATTTTAGCGCCGCCACCATGGACAGTGCGCTCAAAGGTGTGGTCGAAGCCGTCTATAATGATGTTACGCTTGAGGCCCAAGCCGAGCTTGGATCGCTGGATCAGTTGATCGGATCCGCAGGAAAAGCCTTCCCCGTAAAGTTGAAAATTTCAGCCCCCGGGCTGAGCGCCGACATCGTCGGTTCAGTCGAACAGCCCAGCGCCGGAATGGCCGTTGATCTGCGGGTTTCTGCACAGCTGCGTGATATGGCCACGGTGTCCAAACTGGCGGGGGTCGAGCTGCCCAATTGGCCGGGTATCAAGGTCCGCGCCACTGTCACCGGCGGCGGCACCGCATTCAGCTTCAAGGGGCTTGAGGCCTTCATCGGCGACAGTGATTTGAAAGGCTCCGTAGATTTGGAGTTGGCGGGCAATCGCCCCCGTGTGGTGGCGAAACTTTCATCAATCACCCTGGATGTGAATGCGTTGGCGGGCATTGATCAAACCCGCTCGCCCAACACCGCAACACCGGATCGGGTGTTCAGCGATGACCCATTGCCATTTGGTGTGTTGAAGCTTGTTGATGGCGAGGTGCGCTATCGCGCTCAAAAGGTCTTGCTTGATGCGCTGACATTTGACGACGTCAAAGCGAATGTGAGCCTTAAAGATGGCAAGCTGGTGCTGAAGCCTTTGTCGTTGAGTTTCAACAAAGGCCGGATTGTCGTACATGCTGAGGTGGAGGGAGGCCTCAAAACGCCAAAGCTGAATATCCGCGCTTCCGGACGCAACCTGGATGCCAACTCATTTGCGGCCTTAGCCGGTCGAGAGGGCTTGGTGAGCTTAAAACTAGATGGCGAGGTGAACCTCAAGGGGGCGGGGAATTCCGTGCACACCATCATGGCGGGGCTTAATGGCACCACCAATTTGGTTGGCCGCAATGGTCGTATTTTTGATGACCGCTTTAAGGAGTTGACCACGGGGATTGGCTCGATATTGCCGTGGGTATCGAATAAGGACGCCAACGTTATCACCTGCATGGTGGCAAAGGTGCCCATTGTGAATGGCGAAGCGCGTGCCCAAACGGTGATTTTAGACACCAGCGGTGTGGTGGTTAAAATCACCGGCAATGTGGATCTGGGCGGGGAACGGCTGCATTTGACGGTGCACACCGATGCCAAAAAAACCAGCTTAAGCAGCCTTGCTGTGCCGTTTCGTATCAAAGGATCGCTTGTCGAGCCGCGCATCGATGTCGATCCCGGCGAGGCGGTGGTCGGTACGGTGGGCAATATCGTTAAGGCCCCGGCCAAGTTGATCGCCGGTTTGCTCAAAGACACCATTTCCCTGGTTGAAAGCGACAAAGCGATAAAAGAAGCCGCCGCCAAGGATGATCCTTGCATCCAGGCCCTTGCTGGGGGTAAGACCTCGCCTAAGAGCGAAGCTGTGAAAAAGGCCAAACCCGCGCCACCTCCGCAAGAGGTCCCGGTGGACAAAAACAAATCCACCGGCGATCCGTTGAAGGACGTGGAAAACTTCGGTAAGGCCTTAAAAAACTTATTCTAGAGGCATCATGACCAAACGATTCTACAAAGACACGGGCGTGTCCCAGGCAGAGGACGGCTTTGCCATCACCCTGGACGAGCGCGTCATCAAAACCCCTGCGGGCGAATCGCTGAACGTTCCAACTGAGGCCCTGGCCAAGGCCATTGCCGACGAATGGGCCGCCCAAGGCGATGACATCGATCCCAATTCAATGCCTTTGATGCAGCTGAGCGGCACCGCCATCGACCGTGTGCCGGGGGTGCGCGATGGTTTGATCGATGGTTTGTTGCGCTACATCGATACCGACTTGCTGTGCTACCGCGCCGCCACCCCCGAAGACCTTGCCGCGCGTCAGGCCGAGGTGTGGCAGCCGTTATTGGATTGGGCCGAAGAAACCTTCGGGGCTAAATTGAAAGTGGTCGAAGGTGTGATTGCGGTGACCCAAGACGCTGCCGCACGCCAAGGATTTGGCGCGGCGATGGCCGATTTGGACAATTGGCAGCTGACCGCACTGGCCGAAATGATCGGCGTCAGCGGTTCCATTGTGGTCGGTTTTGCGATGTTTGCCGGTGCCCTGGACGGTGAACAAGCGTTTGCCGTTTGCCATGTCGATGAAGATCATCAGATGGAGCTGTGGGGCGAAGATGCCGAAGCCACCGCGCGGCGCGCCAATGTGCGCGGGGAATTGAACACCGCTGTACAGTTCCTGGATCTTTTGAAAGCTTAGAGTCCGTCCACGAAGTTATTGTTGTTTCTCAATGTCTTGTGTTTTTGCTCCCGGTAGGAGGCAAGCACGCCGTGATGCTGGGGCATCACAAGGGCTTGGCGAGCCCCGGTGCGAAAACACAAGTCACCCAAAGGGCGGGCAGGAAGGTCACCCCTGCCGCGTCCTGAAGCCTCAACGATGCTCCAGCATCGTCATCGGCACCACTCCTCGCATGGGTGACCTTCCTGCCCGTTGAGAAGCAACAATAACTTCGTGGAAGGACTCTTAAGCGGGGCGATACAAAAGGCGGTTAAATATTCGTTCCGGTAGGGCCAAGATCAAGCGGCTTAACCCGATCATGACGACCACGGCAAAGATAAATCGGCCGATCAAAACCCCGGTGACATCGCCACCCAGCGCCATCATAAACAACGGATCTTCAATCAGGCTGTGACACAGCGCCATAAAACACAGTGACAATACGATGTCGCGCGGGCTCATGTTTCCGGCACGGGCTTCTTTGATGATCAATCCACCGCCCAAGGTTAGCCCCAGCAGGGCCCCGACCATGGTGATGGAGGTCGCGTCTTTGGAAATGCCCATCAAACTCATCAAGGGGGCCACCCCACGGGCAATGAGGTCGGTGATTTTCAAGACTTCCATAAGCTTCAGCAACACCACCAAGGCGAGGATCAGCCAAAACAGCCAAAACAGCGAGACCACGCTGTTCCAGGCCCAATCGCCCCAGTTTGCATCGACCGCGCCCATGTCGGGCAGCCAGGCGATGCTGGCCGGTTCTTGTAGCCAATCACCCCAGGTGTAAATGGCGTTCAAAATCCAGCCGTAGGCAAGTGCGGCGACAAAACGCAGGGTGCTTGAAAAAATAAAGCTGATCCCAGCCCGGCGTGAAATCACCTGCTCTTGGGGCAGGGCATGGGCGAACAATATCATCGACAACAGTACGGTGAGTTGGGCAACCGTAAGATCGGCGTAAGGCAAGATGCCAACCAACGCGGCTGCCGCACCATAAGTGTTGACCAAGATTCCGGTGGCCCACACGATGCCGGTTGAAGCCGGTAGACCAACCAAATTCATGACCGGCTCAAACACCTGGGCGAGTTCGTCAATCAGGCCAAACTCAACCCCGATGCGCACCAAGATCATCACCGGCACCATGACGATCAGCAATTCCCAATACAGGGCCAGGGTATCCTTGCTGAGTTTGCCAACAGCAGGGAGGACGGAAGCTAGGCGTGCCATGTCTAAGATTTCGTCTCGACCGCATCATCATCATCGGGTTCGATTTGATGGCGAAAAATCAGCGGCAATTGGGCTATGCTGAAAACGATGGTCAGCGGCATGATGGCGAAGACCTTAAAGTTCACCCACATGTCGGTGGTCTGGGTGCGCCACACCACTTCGTTGATGATCGCCAACAATACGAAAAACCAGGCCCAGCGCCAAGTCAGCTTGCGCCAGCCTTCGTCGTCGAGGAACAACGCGGTGTCGAGTACCGATTTGAGGTAGCTTTTTTTGTACGCCAAACCGCCAAACAGTACCGTTGCGAACAAGGTGTTGACGATGGTCGGCTTGATCTTGATGAAAAAGTCATCTTCCAGATACAGCGTCAAACCGCCAAATACCAACACCACCACGCCGGTCACCAGTGGTAGGGTGGGGATGCGTTTGAGCATGATGTACGAATAGGTAAGAGATACCACGATCGCCACCATGAATACGGCGGTTGCTGTGAAAATACCCATCTTCGCGTTAACGAAGAAAAACAGAAGCAGAGGGCCTACTTCCAACGCCATTTTGAGTGCTTGGTTCATGACGCGTTTATAACAAGCCGAGCTGCGCAGGGGAAGTTGTAGAATTTTTGCCTTGCACAATAGGCTTCGCAGGTGCACAAAAAAGATAACAATAAAAAAATATAGTGATGAACAGTCAGAGAGACGTTGGGGAAAACCAGTGCACGATATTATTGACGAACTCGACAAGCGCCGCGAACAGGCGCGCCTCGGCGTCGGCCAACGCCGCATCGACACTCAACATAAAAAA
>JAESUA010000284.1 GCA_016763255.1 Magnetovibrio sp.
CAAGACATCGGCAAAGACAAAGGTGGCGCAAGCCCCGCCGAAGTGGTGCAACAATTGATTGCCGCCATCACCGACAAGGCCGGTGGCGCAGCCAGTTCTCTGGACCTTTCTCAGCTGGGGCTGTCTGATATCTCCGGCAAGGCCGCTCAAATAGGTGCCAAAGCCAAAGAAGCGGCCGAAGATGCTATCAAAGGTGCCACTGAACAGCTGGGTGGCGCGGTTAGTGAAAAACTTGGCGGCGCGGGTGACGCGCTGGGCGGTGCGGTCAAAGGCCTGTTCGGCAACTGAGCCCTGCCTCATCAATCATCAAAAAGGCCCGGCATACTGTCGGGCCTTTTTTTATCTCTCAGCTGTCCAGAACAGTGCGGGAGGCGGGAAAATGAGCATAAGCTTTGGTCCCCTGACCGGGCTGACTTTCAATCACCAACGATCCACCATGTAACTTCATCAAGGAATTGCAAATGGGGAGCCCCAGGCCACTGCCGCCATGCCGGCGTGAATAAGCCTCTTCAAGCTGAACAAACGGATCCAGGATATGGGTTTGCTCATCAGGGTGGATACCGATGCCCTGATCACACACCAAAACGCTGATCCCTCTCACTTCGTCCCAATATACGCTCAGGCTTACGGTTCCCCCTTGATGTGAGAACCGCACCGCATTGGACACCAAGTTGATGATAATTTGGCGCAATCTTTCCCCGTCAGCAAGGATCTGCGGTGCCACAAAGTCCTTAATCTTGATTTCGATGCCATCTTGCTTTGCGGTGACCATAAACATGGTTCGCACGTCTTCAAGGAGAGGTTTTAGGTCAACGACATCCTCGCTCAGACGAATCGTCCCGGATTCAATCTGCGCAACATCCAAAATATCATCAATGATGCGTAAAAGATGACGTCCCGAATTCAGGATATCTGTCGAATATTCCTGGTAATTGGCATGGCCCATGGGGCCAAAAACTTCCCCCACCATCAATTCGGAGAAGCCATTGATGGCGTTCAAAGGGGTGCGGAGCTCGTGGCTCATATTGGCCAGAAATTCTGATTTTGCCCGGTTGGCACGATCGGCCTCATCCAGGGCTTTGCGGGCACGTTGCCGGCTTTTGAGCAAGAGCCGGAAGTTTCGATTGAGCTCTCTATTCAGGGGCCAAAAAATCACCCGTCCTTCAATGAACAACACCGCCATTGTCGCCACGAACACCCCCAATTGCCACATTTGCAAACGTTGGGTGGCGGCGCGGCTTTCTTGTTCGAAGGTTGTCACAACTCGATCCAGAATTGGCAACAGCTCTGCGCCACTACGGGCGAGCTCTAGCGTTAGGACATACAGGGTTCCGGCCACCACGGGCTTTTGGGCATAGTCGGAAAATTTCCGGGCTTTGTGAATGAACAACGACAACTTGTGATCAAGCAGCATATCCTCGCCGTATAGTACCAATCTGACCGAATGAGAGCTGAGCGCCTCAAGCCCCATAGAGGAACTGCCGTGTATCAAGGCCGCATGGGACACTTTCATCAGTTCCACGCTTTCATCAAACTGATCCAACAAAGGCATGCGCAGTTTGCGATCAGGTATACTCAATATCGTTTGCGCCAGCATCGGAATACGCTGAGAAAGCATGCGCTGACGTCCGCTGACGTTGATCACGACCGCACTGCGGGCCCCAGCTTCAATAATGTTGGTAGAGCCGACATAAGCGACGCTTGAAAGCACCACAATGCACATCAACGCAATGACGTATCGCGCCCGCATGCCCTTCAACAACGTCAGCAAGGCTGGGGCGATTTTTTCTGTTCGAGGGTGAGACGTTATAATCCGTTGAATCATAGTGTGTACTGGCACTTCCACATTGTAATGTCGAAATGCTGTAGCGCAAAACGTACACTAGAGATATCCAAATCTGATAAGTATTTGTTACTAAACAATAAATATATCATATACGCTGCAAATCCTAGACCCGCGCCCACTGTAGCCCAAAATTTAAGCACTGTCGATGCGGTGGGTGCCAATGCTTAAACATTAGGCAAAATATTTATCCACAACAGCTTAGCGCTGCCCACTACGCAAAACGCTCCGGCGGTCTTGCCGGGGCTTATTGTTTGTGCTCAAAGTAAAATACGTAATTCGAAAAGAAAGAGATCTCCCTCATGAACGATATCCCCCTCTTCACCCTCACCAATCAGATCGACAATGACCGGGTCAGCGTCAATCACCTGTTCTTTCCCGCAGGCGGCCACACCCAATGGCATCGCCATGACCGCGATTATGTCATCGTGCCCATGGAAGACGCCCATCTGGTGATGGAAAATGCAGAAGGCACCAAGGACGTGTATCTGAAGCGTGGCGAGTGCTACTACCGCGAAGTTGGGGTCGAACATAACGTCACCAACCCTAATGATTTCGACGTGACCTTGATGGAAATTGAAATCAAGTGACGCCCTGAAGCAGGCTGCGGCTTAAAAGGCCTGTTTCAACCCAATTGCCCCACCACTCATAAGACAAAGGCCCGTAATATCGCCGGGCCTTTGTGCTGCTCGTTATTGGGATGTCCGCAAAGCCACCGAGTAACCGTCGCGGTCGCCTTAACGGATTTCCCGATACTCCCTGCATCTCCAGACACTTGCAGCTCACTCATTCAGCAGGCTGCACCTGCAACCGTTTGGAGCGCGCATACCACAGCGTGGCGATGAAGGTGACCACCAGGAACGGGGCCATTCCATAATTGACCGCGTTCCACCCCGAAAAGTTAAGCAACCCACCGGACGAAAAGGAACCGACGGCCGCGGCGGCGAAGACGATGAATTCGTTAAGCCCCTGCACCTTAGCCTTTTCCGATGGCTGGTAAGCTTCGGTGAGCAACGTGGTGCCGCCGACGAACAAGAAGTTCCACGCCACCCCCAACAACACCAGCGCCGCACCAAAATTGATCAATTCGATGCCCGAGGTGGCAAACACCGCACTAAGGATGAACAGCGCCATGCCGCTGAACAAGATGGTCAATACCCCAAAACGGTGAATCAAAGTACCGGTGAAAAACGACGGGATGAACATCGCCAGGATGTGCCACTGGATCACCATTCCAGTGTCGTACATTTCGAACCCACACGCGGTCATGGCCAACGGCGTGGCGGTCATCACCAACACCATCAAACCATAGCTGGTCGCGGCGTTCATCACCGCGGCGACAAACGCCGGTTGGCGGATGATTTCACCCAGGGGCCGTGCGCCCTCATGGCTGCCGTCTTCCATCGGGCGCGCGATGCGCACCAATGAAAGCGGGATCATCGCCACCACGCTGACCAGCGCCGCCATGGCAAAGCCACCGGCAAACGGGAACGGGTCGAGCAAATCACGGCTATAAACCGCTAAACTGGGGCCAATCAACGCCGAAATAACGCCACCCAACAAGACGAACGACACCGCACGGCTGACATAATTGCTCGGCGCACTTTCGATGGCGGCAAAACGATAATATTGGGTACAGGCCTGATAGATGCCCATGATCAAGGCGGCCAGGCAAAAAAGCTCAAAACTGCTTTGGGTGATGGCGTAAGCGCCCAATAAACCGCTGATCATGCCCGCCGTAGCGCCAATCAAAAAGCCAAACCTGCGACCTATGCGTTTCATCAACATCGACATCGGCACCGTCGAGGTGGCGGTGCCGATGGTCATGATGGCGATCGGCAACGTCGCCAACAATTTGTTGTCGACCAACATCTGCCCCACCAGACCGGCGAACATGATGTAGGTCACACCGGACACCAAATACAGGCCCTGGGCGCTCGCCAATAAGGTGATGTTAAAGCGGTAACGGTCGACAGACATTGGCTTTATGTTTCCTTGATCTGCAGGGGCAACTTGGCCGTGGTGGTCAAATAAATGCCAACCAAGATGGGGGCGATGCCGATGAAGTGATAGGTCTGCAAGGTTTCACCCAAAAACACGGTCGAAAAAATTGAGGCAAACAGCGGGATCAAGTGGATGAACAGCCCCGCCTTATTGGCCCCCACCTGGGGCACGGCGGCATTCCAGCATACGAACGCGGCGATGGACGCAAACAACGCCACATAGGCCAACACCAATATGGACGAGATGTTCAAAACAAAACCGCCAACGGTCTGATATTCCCACAGATAAAACGGAAATAAGACAACGATGGCGATCCAAATGGTGGACCCCAACAAAACCATCGGCGGCAACGCATGGCCCGGATCTTTGGGCAGCCGCCGCAGCAAAACTGAATATATCGACCACGCCAAAACCGACGCCAAAACCCACAAATCACCCGGAGTAAAACCGAAGTTCATCAAAACCTGCCACTGGCCGCGAGAGACGATGATCACCACCCCCAGCACCGAGATGACAATACCGATGGCTTGACGGGTGCTGAGGCGTTCATCGCCCATAACGACGGAAACCACGGGGATAACAATGGGCATGCTCGCCAGCACCACCGAGGCATTGATGGCGGTGGTGGTGCCCAACGCGATGTAAGTGAAGCTGTGAAACATCACCATGCCGGTCACCGCCAGCACCAATAACAAAATGAAATTTTTGCGGATCAGTACGCGGTGCGCCCACATGGCACGGGCCACAAACGGCAGCAAAATGAGACCGGCAGCCAACCACCGCCAAAACGTCAAATTCAGCGGCGGAATATCGGCGTGGGCCCAGCGTCCAACCACAAAATTTCCGCCCCAAAACAGGGCAGACAAGCTCAACAACAACGCGGGCGGCATCTTCGATATCATCTGAGAAAGTCCGGTGATGTTTCCAATTTCCCCTCACCTTATGAAGGGGTTGAGGAGCACCTCAATAGCCCATTTGAGGGCTGAAAACGATGACGGTATTGTCACCATGACAAAAGTCTCGTCTCAACAGCAAAAATAATGAACGTCCAGAGTCCTTGACAAGCCTAAGTTGTTCATGCTTTGTTCTTATCAAGAAAACACAACAGAGAACCGGAGAACGACCATGAACGCTTTGACTCAATTCGAACGCATCCTCAGCGAAGTCGCCGCCGTTACCGCCCTGTTTACCGCAGGATATGTTTTGTTGATGGTGGTCTAACCCATGAATGCGTGGTATGCAGTATAATAACTTTATAAGGGTAATTATTAGACAAGGATCACACCATGCCTGGGGGTTATGCACATATCACCATCGTCAACCAAATGCGCGAGTTCGTCGATGCACGCGATGACATCCCCATCAACGTTAAAATCGCTTCTGCCGATTACCTGAATTTCTGTGAGTTGGGCGGCGTCAGCCCCGATTACCCATATCTCGACATCTTGAATTCAGACGCCGCTTCATGGGCGGATTTGATGCACTACGTCGATACCGGCGCGATGATCCGGGCTGGGGTGCAGCGTATTTCTGCCCTAAAGGGTGCGGCTCAAACAAAAGGTCTGGCATGGCTGCTGGGCTACGCCGCCCACGTGGCGGCCGATGTGACGATCCACCCCATCGTAGAGCTTAAAGTCGGCCCCTACCACGGCAACGAAAAGGCCCACCGCGTCTGCGAAATGCACCAAGACGCCTATATCTATCAGCGCCTTGGGCTCAGCAAGGTGGGCTTAGCCGAACACCTGGACAAACGCAACAACGGTCTGCGGTCATGCCATTACCCCGGCGATGAAAACCGCATCGACGCGATTGTTGGCGAGCTTTGGCATGGCATGCTCGAAGAGGTTCATGCAGAGGCATATGGCCAAAACCCTCCCAACATCGATTCCTGGCACGCCAAGTTCGGGCCCATCGTCGATATAATCGAAGAAGGCAGCGCCCTGCCCTCCTTCGCGCGTCACATCGCCGTCAATGCGGGCCTAACCTACCCGGAACCCGATGAAGTGAAGCACGAAGAGTATATCGACAGCCTAAAAACGCCCGAGGGGCCCATGACATACGACGCTATTTTTGATCGCGCACGTGACAACATCGCTCAGGTGTGGGGGTGGATTGGCCAAGACGTGAGCGCAAACACCCTCGATAAAACTGCAGCCATCGGCAACTGGAACCTCGACACCGGCCGTGATGAAAACGACGCCCTGGTGTTTTGGACCGCACTGCAAGATCAAGAGGCATAAATCATGACCATGACATGGCTCAAAATCCTAACGTTCTCGGCGAGCGTCGTGATTTTCACGTCCTGCGCACCCACCGAACCATCTCATCAAGAAACCCTGCTGGGCCTGGCTGCGGCCCAATCCAAGGTCAGCGCCGCTGTACACTCCGCCGTGCGTTATAAAGAACCATCCCCAGATCTGGCCGACTCCGAATTGCTGGACTTTGCGACAGCCCATAACCCCAACCTGTTGAACGCGTTTAAAGGCTATGTGCTCAAGGCACGCCAAGATGGGCGAAACTCTTCGGTTTTGCTCTGCGACGCCCAAGGCCAAACTGCTTTGATCGAAGATGCCGGTTGCACCTCATCATTGGATCAACACATTTGGAAAACCCAGCCAGGGCATGCGTGCGGTTACGTCATTGACCTCGCCGCGATTTGCCCGCCCCCGTAATGCCTACAGTTTTTCCGGCAGGATCAACGCACCATCGCCATTGGGCACCAATTGCGCCACGTGGGAAAACTCCCAGGGATGACCGTCGGGATCGGCAACATAGCCGGTATAGCCCCCCCAAGGCATTTCAAGCGGCTTTTTCAGCTCGCTCGCCCCGGCTTTGAGGGCCTGGGCATAGGTGGCATCCACCTCTTCACGGCTTTGCATGTTCATGCCCAAGGTGATGCCGCCGGGCTTGGGTGCATCAAGATTGGTATCGTGGTTGAGCGCGTCTTGCAGATACAGCCCCAGCACCTGATCACCGGCTTGATAAAACGTCATTTCATCCATGCTGATGGGTGAGATGACCCAGCCCATGGCTTCGTAATAAGCCCGGGACACGGTCATGTCCTTAACGCCTAAGGTGATGAGATGGACTCGGTTGGACATGCGAACCTCCTTTTTTCAAGACAACGACGGATGAACCCTAAGATCAAAACCGGCCTACGTATTGGACGAAACGGCCACCTGGCCCTGTTTCAACAGATGGTGAAGGTCTGTGGGGGTGCAATCCATCAAGGCACGGCTGTCGCGGTTGAGATGGGCCTGATCGGCGTATCCGCACTGATGTTCCGTATCCGACCAATCGGGGCATTCCACCTGACCCGCCAAAAATAAAGCGCGACGCAAGCGCCACATGCGTTGCAACTGTTTGGGACTGCATCCAGTCATACTTTGAACCTTGCGACGCAGGGTTCGGGCGCTGATGTTGAAACGTTCGCAGGTCGTTGCGGGACCATCGCCAGCCATCAGGCTTTGCAGGGCGAGATCCAATTGGCTCAGGTTGAGGTTCGCAGCCATGGCCAGATGCGCGGTCTCTGGACTGGCCCACTTGGGATCATCGAGCACCAAGCCCTGTGGCGGAATGCTCGCCGTGGAGCGTCCAAACAAAGAGTGCACCTGCCCCGGCAGCAACCGCAGCCCGGCCATGCGCGTGTTCGGGCCGATGGGCAACACCAGCCCGGTTATGGTCGGCGGCAACGAATACGTCCGCCAGACCTGCCCCTGTGCGCCCCCCTGTGCGCCATGCCACACCACATCGCAACAGCCGTCGGCAAAAATAGGAAACAACGCGTCACGGGTCTCTTCATGGGTTTCAAAACGCCATATCCACGCCCCAGCCAACTTCAGGCCCAGGGCAAGCTCGCGATAGCGCCAGTGCGTCGCCATGATTTTGGGTCCTTAACTCTGCGCCCCAGAGACCTGACCCTGAGGCATCTGACGCTTGGTTCCGTCATCATTGAGCGCGACAAATACAAAATCGCCTTCGGTAACCCTAAACACTTCCAATTTGGCGCCGGTGCGGCGATGCACCCAGGCTTGCACATGGATCGTCAGCGACGTATTGCCGACCTTTGTGACGTCGCAATAACAGCTCAAAACA
>JAESUA010000285.1 GCA_016763255.1 Magnetovibrio sp.
GCTTGTTGTCGATGGAGGCCAGCCGCAGCTCTTGGGTGAAGCGCCGCGTGCGAACGTCGGTGGTCAGGCGGAACGGATTGCTGCCAGCCACCGGGCCGAACAGGGCGGTGACGATCGCGCCATAGGTGATGCTCTCGTCGGATATCGCCTTGAGCCGGTTGTCCACCATGCGCGCCGCGCTGTTGGCCAACCATAGCAAAACCACCAGCGCGACCACGCCTTTGACCACCACCAAAAGCGACAATCGAAAGGTGCCAAGATCGATGGCTAGGCTGTCCATAAAGGCCAACACCGGATTCAATAAACCGATGATGTCCAGCGCCGTCACCGCCCATACAAACAGCGCCGCCGCCTTGGACCACCAGGGATCGGCGATGAAGTTAAGCATTAGGCGGATCACCACCCAGGCCGTCAAAAGGCTCACGCAAAAGCCAATAATGGCCGAGGGCCATGCCAATTGCAGGGCGCTGAGTTGCGCCATTCCGGCATATACCAACCATGCCAAAGGCAACACTAACGGTCTCAAGATCACCGTGGCCTGATGGCGGTATTTGTTGGCCCAATCCCCGGCGAGGGTTTTATCCAACAGCTGAACCGCCGGACGGGCGGTGATGCGCGCCGTAAAATACGTCAGCACCACAACCGCCAACTGAACCAGATTGGGGATCACCAGAACATGGGTTTGCACGAAGGCGATGAGCCCTTCGAACACTTGATTTAGCTGCTCAACATCGAAAGAACCGTCCACGGCTCACTCCCCCTAAAACGCCCCCGGCTCAGAGCCTAAGACGCCGTGCAGCTGGGTGCAATACGATGTTTAACCACAGAGTGAAACAGATCCACTGAATCGCAGCCGACTCCTCGCCATGTCCACCTGTGAACACAGCCATGCACCAAGCACATTTGCGTTCCGGTCTTCGCACGTGCAGTATGACAGCCCCTCCGACAAAATAAAGTCACCATGACCGCAACCGAGCCCCCCACAACCACGAGCTCTGCCTTTGCCACGCCGCGCGCCGCATTTTGGGGCGGGGTTCGCGAGGCCGCAGGCGTTCCCGTGATGGTTATGGGTGCCAGTTTTGTGGGCTTTGGATCGATGATCAACGATGTGGGTTGGTCTGTTTGGCATGGCCTCTATTCCACCTTGTCGACCTGGGCGCTTCCGGGCCAAGTCGCCATGGCGGAAATGGCCTATACCGGCGCGCCCCTGGCGGCAATGGTGTTGGCGGTGGTTTTCATCAATGCCCGCCTGATGCCGTTGGTGGCCTCATTGCTGCCCCATATCCGTTGCCCTGGCGTCGCACCGTGGAAATATTATCTGGCTTCCATGCTGATCGCCGCCACCAGTTGGGTCGGCACCATGCGCCGGTTACCTGATCTCAAACAGGACCAGCGACTCTCATACCTGTGCGGCTACGGCTTGTTGCTGTATGGGCTTTCCCCCATCGCCACCACCATCGGCTTTTATCTGGCAGGCCAAGTGCCTCAGCCGGTGACCTTGGCGCTGATGTTTTTGAACCCACTGTATTTTTTGCTGCTGTTTTTATTCGACCTGCATAAACCATCCAAGGTTTTGTCGCTGGTGTTCGGCGCGGCCTTGGGTCCGGCCCTGTATCTGTGGGTGCCCAATTGGCGCTTGATCATCACCGGCCTGGTGGGCGGCACCGCAGCATGGTGGCTGGCCCGCACAAAGTTATTCAAGCGAGGGCCTCATCATGACTGAGCCGTCTCTTTATAGTCCCGTATTGATGATCACCTTGGCGGCCGTGGCGACGTATGCCTCACGTCTTTTGGGCACATTTTTATCGGGGAAAATCAGTACCGATTCCGCCGTGATCGAATGGATCACCTGTGTGACTTACGCTTTGCTGGCTGGACTTGTGGTGCGCATGATCTGGCTGCCCATCGGGGCGTTGGCCCAAACCCCGGATTGGATGCGCTTGACCGCAGCCGCAACCGGGTTGATTGTCTTTGCGATCTCTCGCAAAAACATTGGCCTGGCGGTGCTGCTGGGGAGTTTGGTCTTGGTCGCCTTAACCAGTCTCTTTTGATATTTTACGCGCTGAGGCGATCGGCAGGTAGGCTCACCGTCACCGTGGTGCCAATACCGAGATCACTTTCAATCAACAAATGCCCGCCATGGGCTTCGACCAGCCCCTTGGTCAACGGCAAGCCCAGCCCCGTGCCTTCGATATCACGTTCACGCGAAATATCCGTGCGCTCAAACGGCCGGACAACTTTTTCAAGGTCATTTTTGGGGATGCCAATGCCTTGATCCGCGATGGTGAGAACCATATTTCCGCCGCCATTCATAATGGCCCCGACCTTCACATCGCCGCCATCGGGTGAGTACTTCACCGCATTGCTCACCAGTTTGTGACGATTTGCGCCATCATGGTGTGATCGGCCCGCACGGTGGGCATGGCATCGTCGACCTCGATCCGAAAGACGATATTGTCACTGGGATAAGCCCCGCCGACGCGCTCGACCACATCGTTGATCAGCGCCTCCATATCCACTACGCCATCATGGAGTTCAAGGCGGTCGGCTTCAATTTTGGAGATGTCCAAAACCGTGCCGATTAAGCCATGAAGATAGCGCCCCGATTTCATGATGTCCTGGGTGTATTCGCGCTGCTTTTCATTCAACTCACCGCTGATACCGCTCAGCATCATTTCCGAAAAGCCAATCACCGCGTTCAGCGGCGTGCGCAACTCATGGCTCAAATTGGCGATAAAACTAGATTTTGATCGGGTGGCAAATTCTGCCAATTCCTTGGCTTCGCGCACCTCTTGTTCTGATTTTGCACGCTGGCGAGCGTATTTGACGGCCCGCAGCAAAACTTTACGATAGGTTTCGTCTTTGATGAGAAAATCCTGGGCCCCATGTTGCAGGGCTGCCAAGCCAACCTTTTCATCCGAGGTCGAGGTCAACACCACGATGCCCGTGCCCTCAGCCGCTGCAAATACAGAATCGACCGTCGCCAAACCGTAAGAATCTGGCAACGTCAGATCCAACAAGATCAGATCGAAGTCTTCGCTCGCAAGCTTATCGCACGCCACTTGCACCGTTCCCGCAACAATCAGATCATAATCTTCGGTTGGATCTTCGTTCAGCAGACTCCTGACCATGAGCACCGAAGTGCTGCTGTCTTCAACCAACAAAATTTTCATTCGTCCCCCCAGACGATCTTAATTCATTGTGTTGAGCTTAACAGTTATTAGCCTCTTCACAAGCGGCAGATTGTAACGGCTGAAAAAATAAGACCTATGATTGATTTCAATGAACTCCGGTGATGTTTCGAACAAATCTAAAAAATCATATTGTTTGGAAACAATCCTTTACGAATTTTTTAGGCCTTTTCGGGCACTGTGGAATCACTCAAAGTTGAAAACACATCCATGGCGGATTAATGGCACAGACATTATCTATTCTTGGTTTTATGCTGGCCCTGCTCTCTCTGGTTTTTGCGAGCGAGTTGATGCGTCGCGCCAGCCATCGCCAAACCGAGTTGGAAACCGCGCTTTTTAAGGCCGTGTGTCGTATTCAAAAATTGGAAAACGGCGTCTATCACGTGGAAAAACTCGCCGCAGAAATTCGTCACCAACGCAAACGCCAGGCACAGACCATCACCGCCTTAGCTCATAAAGGGGCGAATAAGGGGGCCAAACATGCCGAAGGATCGGGCGATCGTTTCACCCCTTCAACCCACATTGCAAAACCCAGCCGCAAAACCGGCTAAGTCCCCCATTTTTTTTATTTAGGCGCGCTTGCGCAACACCAAGGTGCGCCAGCCTTCACGCGTATAGCGCTGTTCGAGCTTAAGGCCTTGGGCTAAATACGGCCCCAGCACAAAACGTTCGTCGCACACAATCAATCCCGACAACACCACAAAACCACCGGGGGCTAGGCGTCGCGCCAAATCCGGGGCCATTGCCACCAGCGGGCGGGCCAAAATATTGGCCACGATCAAATCATGACGGGCTTGAGCCGAGACCGGTTTGAACCCCGCACCGACCCGAAAATCGACCAAACCCTGAACGCCATTGAGCAGCGCATTTTCACGTGCCACGCGGATCGCGACGGGATCGATATCGGTGCCCAGCACAGATAATTTCCACAGCTTGGCCATGGCGATGGCAAGGATGCCGGACCCGGTGCCAACATCCAACGGATTGGCAAAACCATACCGCTTGCCCAAAGCCTCGATCGCCTGCAAACAACCTGACGTGGTTGCGTGGGTGCCGGTGCCAAACGCCGCGCCAGGATCGATGCGCATGGGAATGCGGCCGGGCAGCGGGCGGTCGTCAACATGGCTGGCATAGATAAAGAACCGGCCCACATCGATGGGCGGAAATTCTTTGAGATTTTCGGCAACCCAGTCACGCGGCGCAAGTTCTTCAATGTACACCGTGGGGGCATCAATGCCCAAGGCCGTGGCCGTGTTTTTAAGGGTCGCCCTCACCGCGTCCGCATCGGGTTGAATGGTGGTGAAAGCTTCGATACGTTGCACGCCGCGTGGTTCATCAACCGTCCACATTAAGGATTCCACCAGCGGTTCAAGCGCCTGTTCGAAGGCATCCACATGCTGGTCGGCGATCTCCAGGCCAATGCGCCAAATTTTTGATTTTACCATCATGACCCTGGTATGGAAGAGCGTCATGCCGACGTCAACGCACAATGTCGCCTTGGGGACAGATTAAGTCTAAGCACTTGATATCAATCGCATTGGAATTCCCCGTTGCCTCAAACGATCTAATATTAAAAACCCCTAATTTGTGCGGATTTTGTGCACATGATATATTATCACTCAGCAATATATGCAGAGACTGACTTAATACTCTCGTGCTGAAGGTCCAGGGGTGGCGGCCAAGGGCACCAAAAATGGGAGACGAGTGATGCATGACATGCATAATCTAACGCACAAATATGGATTGGCCGTACTGGGTGGCCTGTTGATGTTTGCCTATATCATGGTGATTTTCACCTAAGCTCAACGCTTATACCAACCCTCAAAATGTGGGCTTTGGCCTCACACCGTTTCGACAAAACTGGCCATGACTTTTTTGGCACCGGCTTTTTCAAACTGGATGTCGAGCTTATCACCATCCACGGACTTGATTTTGCCATAGCCAAATTTTTGGTGAAAGATACGTTGACCGACACCCAGGCCATTGCTGGAAACCCGTGCCTGGGCAAACACTATGTCGTCTTCTGGCTTGCGTTCTTGGGCACGTTTCCAGCCTCCCCCATAACCTTGGCGCGGGGTGGAACTGGAGGCACCATGGTCTTCACCAAAACCACCGCCGGAGATGCCCATTTGCCTGGCCCGTTCAACATGTTCGGCGGGCAATTCATCGACAAAGCGCGACGGCAACGAGGATTGCCACTGGCCATAAATGCGCCGGTTGGCGGCAAACGATACGGCGGCGCGTTTGCGTGCCCGGGTGAGGCCGACATAAGCCAAGCGGCGCTCTTCTTCCAGACCATTGGTGCCGCTTTCGTCCAACGAACGTTGGTGGGGGAACAAGCCATCTTCCCAACCGGGCAAAAACACGGTGTCAAATTCCAGGCCCTTGGCGCCGTGCAAGGTCATCATGGTGATTTTATCTGTGCTTTGATTGTCTTCGTTGTCCATCACCAGTGATACATGTTCGAGAAAGCTGGTCATGGTGTCGAATTCACTGAGGCCCACCACCAATTCCTTAAGGTTTTCAATGCGCCCCGGGGCATCGATGGATTTGTCCTGCTTCCACATATCCATATAACCGGACTCATCGAGCACAATGCCCATCAAATCTGCCGGTGTGTGGTCTTGGGCTTGCTTGCGCCACTGATCAAAATTGATCAACAAGTCGGTGAAGGTTTTTTTCAGCCTGGCCTTCAACTCGTCGGTGGTGATCAATTCGCGGATCGCGACAACCATCGAGATGCCGCGCGCCCGGGCATGCATATGAACCACCTGCATGGCCACCTTGCCGAGGCCGCGTTTGGGCAAGTTGACGATGCGCTGAAACGCCAAATCATCATCGGGCGATGAAATCACCCGCAGATAGGCCACCGCATCACGAATTTCCTGGCGTTCGTAAAAGCGCAGCCCGCCGATCACCTGATAAGGGATCGCCAAGGTGATCATGCGTTCTTCAAACTCTCGGGTTTGGGCCGAGGTCCGCACCAAGATCGCCATGGTCGACAAATTTTCGCCGTTACGGTGGAAGGTTTCGATTTCATCGCCGACCCAGCGGGCTTCTTCGGCCGAATCCCACACCCCAAGCACCCGCACCTTTTCGCCGTCCTCAAGGTCGGTCCACAAGGTTTTGCCCAACCGCCCTTCGTTGTTGGCGATCAGCGCCGCGGCCGCGCCGAGGATATGCGGGGTGGAGCGATAATTTTGTTCCAAGCGCACCACCTTGGCACCGGGAAAATCCTTTTCAAAGCGCAAGATGTTGCCGACTTCGGCACCGCGCCAAGAATAAATCGATTGATCGTCATCGCCGACACAACACAGATTTTGATGACCCTGGGCCAACAGCCGCAGCCACAGATACTGGGCCACGTTGGTATCTTGATATTCATCCACCAAGACATAACGAAACCGCTGCTGATAATATTTCAAGGTCTCGGGCTGGCTTTGAAACAGGTGCACGCACAGCATCAGCAAATCGCCAAAATCGGCGGCGTTGATGTCCTGCAGGCGTTTTTGGTAATCTTTATAAACTTTGTGGGCGTTGCCATCCAAGGCTTCGGCGGCCTCAGATTCCGCCACTTTATTGGGCATCAAAGAGCGATCTTTCCAGCGTTGTATAACCGCCGAAAATGCCCGTGGCGGAAAGCGCTTGGAATCGATTTCACGGGCGTCCAAAATTTGTTTGAGCAGCCGCACCTGATCATCGGTGTCCAAGATGACAAAATTGGGTTTCAAGCCGACCATTTCGGCGTGGCGACGCAAAATCCGCGCGGCCAGGGCGTGGAAAGTGCCGACCCACCAGCCTTCCACCGGAGTCCCCAACATCTGGCCGACGCGGTCTTGCATTTCGCGCGCCGCCTTGTTGGTAAAGGTCACCGCCAACAATTCACCGGGCCGCGCCTTACCCTGCATCAATATATGCCCCAGGCGGGTGGTCAGCACGCGGGTTTTACCGGTGCCGGCACCGGCCAGCACCAACACCGGACCGTCCATGGCCTCAACCGCTTCGCGCTGGCTTTCGTTCAGCCCGTCCAGATAAACCGTCGGGCGTTGGGGGGCCGCAAGTTCGGATACAGGAGCGGGCTCGTCAGCCGGGTCCATCAATTCAAAAGGATCATTCATGCACGATATATAGCACGCCCGAACGGCCCGCAAAGAACAGAAACGAACCGGGAACAAGCAAGGTGCTAAACCTAGACGTCACGTTCTTCATGACGGCTTTGCAAAAGTGCCCGGTTATATGCCGCCATAACGTGTTTTTCATCCACCGCGCCAAGGAACTTGCGGCTTTCCAAATCATCGACAACGGCGATCAGGCTTTCGCCTGAATCGCGCATTGTATTCAGCGCCTCTTCCAGGTGGTCGTTACATTGCAGCATCGGCGGATTGCGGCGCACCACATCGGCGGCGTTGATCAACACATCCATGGCCGGGTCGAACGCGGTTTCGCTGAGATCGGCCAAAGTGATGGTGCCGACCAAATGGCCCACGTCATCGACCACGAACAACTCGCCAATTTTTGAATCTTGCAAACACACCCGCAACTGCGCCAACGCCATGCCCTGGTTGACCAGTTCGGAGTTTTCTTCCATCACATCACACACCCGGATGGCGCGTAACAATGCGCTTTCGAAGCCGCCCTTGAGGTCCAGGCCACGACGCTCCAACTGCAGGGCAAAATAGTTGTTTTTGGAAATGTGCCGGGTGATGCCGGTGGAAATCACCACCGCCAACATCAGCCCCATGGTCAGCTCATAATCACCGGTCATCTCAAATATGATCAAGGTGGTCGAGATCGGCGCGCCCAAGGTCGCCGCCGCCACCGCACCCATCCCCACCAGGGTGTAGCCACCGGTACCGGGATTGAGCACCGGCCAGAGCGACGTCACGATGATGCCAAAGGCACCGCCCAACATCGCGCCAACCACCAGCGATGGCGAAAATATACCGCCACCAAAACCAAAACCAAGGCTTAGGCCCGTGGCAATGATCTTGGCCACCAGCACCGCCACCAACAGCCACAAGGCGACGTTGCCGCTCAACGCATCATCTGTGATGCCATACCCAACGCCCAAAATTTGGGGCAGCGCCAAGGCCATCAAGCCCACCAAAAAACCCGCAATACCGGGACGGATCCACACCGGCCCCGGCAGTTTTTGCGCCACATCTTGGGCGGTAAAAATGGCCCGCAACAATAGGCTGGCGGCCAACCCGGCAAGGATACCCAAAACGATAAAGGCGGGAAATTCAAGATACGAGGTGATCTGATGAGGCGGCAATACAAACGCCGGGAAATCACCATAATACGCCCGAGACACCGCGGTTCCGGTGACCGAGGCAATCACCACTGGGGCAAAAGCCTTCAGCGCGTAATGGCCGATCACCACTTCAC
>JAESUA010000286.1 GCA_016763255.1 Magnetovibrio sp.
AATGGGTCGCGATGAAGGCCAGCACGCTCAAACTGTTGGCCCTGCCCGCCGTGGCCTGGGGTTTGGCCGTGGTCTTAGGGCTCGAAGGCCAAGCCTTTCAGGTGATGCTGCTCTACGCCATCTTGCCCATGTCGGCCTCGGCCTACGTCCTAGCCCGCGAAATGGGGGGCGACGCGCCGCTCGCCGCTGGCATCATCACCGCCAGCACCCTGGCCGCGATGATCAGCATGCCGGTGTGGATTATTTTTAGTGGATAAGGTTTAGTCCTTCGCGTTTCGCTCGGCTTCGACCTTGGCGATGAAAGCCTTGAACTCGTCTTCATCACGGAGTGAATTGAAGTCTTTATCGATTGCGATGTGCTCCAAAGTCGGCAATTTCCCCGCACTCAAACTTTTTTCCAACCAAGACAAACAAACCTCGAACTGCCCGCGCAGGGCGAAAACACTCGCCAAGTCATATGCCCCATGGCCGGGCACCAGCACCTCGACTTGCATGCATTTCGCCTCCGCGTCCTTTAACAAGGAATCCCTCTGCGCCCCTGTCGCCTGCTGCGCTTGAAACATAAGCGTAGCGCTCCAGTTTTTCAGCGCCTCGTGCATATCTGGTTTGATCTCCAGGGCCGCCGCATATTTGGCGCAGGCCTGCCCCCACAACTCGCGTGCCGCGTCGCCCGTCTTGAGCTTCGCCTGTTCGGCAAGCACAGCGCCCCAGTTGGACAAGGCCTCGTGCATATCCGGCTTGCTGTCCAGGGCCGCCGCATACTTGGCGAAGGCCTCATCCCTCAATTTACTTGCCGCGCCACCCGTCTCAAGGCGCGCCTGTTCGGCAAACGCAGTACCCCAACTTGACAAGGCCACGTGATAATTCTGCTTGATGTCCAGGGCCGCCGAATACTTGCCACAAGCCTGACCCCACAATTCGCGTGCCGCATCGCCCGTATCAAGACGAGCCTGTTCGGCCAGCGCAGCCCCCCAGTTGGACAAGATCACGTGCTCATCCGGCTTGATGTCCAGGGCCGCGGCATACTTGCCACAGGCCTGCCCCCACAACTCGCGGGCCGCCACTTCGCCTGTCTCGAGCTTCGCCTGAGCGTCAAGCGCAGCGCCCCAATTGGACAAGGCCTGATGCATATCCGGCTTGATCTCCAGGGCCGCCACAAATTTGGTGCCGGCCTGATCGAACAACTTGCGCTGCGCGTCGCCGGTCTCGAGCTTCGCCTGAGCGACAAGCGCGTTGCCCTGCATGACATATGCCCAGGACAGTGGGTCCAAAAAATCGGGCGTGCGTGGGGCTTTTTCGATGACATCCGTGTAGCTGCCCGACGCCAAATCCATCTGGGCGTCTTCTGGTGTGTAGACTGCTTCCTCTCCAGTACCGTCGGCGGCACCGTCACCATGATCAGTTTCATAGGAACCGATGGCCTGGGCAATTTTGTCATGGGCACCCTTCAGCCATTCAAGGGGGGCATTTTCTTGGCCGGAGACCGACAAGTCACCGACGCTGGACAGCACCGATTGCAGATGGGTGAAGGGTGTGGAGGCAAATTCTGGCGGCCATGCGCCCAGTTCCCTTGCCAATTTTAGAAAGAAAGTATCGGCATCTTCGGCATGAACCCAATAGGCGGCTTTGCCCCCTTTGCCCAAAGCCTCAACCACATGTTTCGGCGGGCCATTTTTGTTCCGGGTCAGCCAATACAGGCGACACCCATATTCGGGCAGTTCCGCCAATTGGCGAAACACCGGATCATTTTCACCGCTATAGCCCGCGACGATCCAAGTTCTGTTGTTGTTGGTATCGATAAAAAGCGGCCTGAGGGCGTTTTCCACTTGCTTAAAATGTTCGGCTTGATGGTATTGAACAAACCCATCGCGTTGACCATGAAGATGGAACACCGCCTCGTCTTTGATCATGCCGGGGGCAAAATTGCTGCTGGCCGCCATGTCGTAAACGGCGGGAAAGCGATGCGCCAGGGCGTTTGCCCGCACCACCAACGGATCAAAATTGGTGGTCAACACGCGATCAACAAACTCGCCCTTCATCAGTTGTGCGATTGCGATATGGGCCAAGTTGATTTCGGCATTTTCGATATAGCCGGAAATCAGATCGTGTCGGTCATCGGGCCGCAAAGCCGCCATACAATTTGCATACGTTTTAGGCTCGGCTTCTTCATAGTCTTCAGGAAACCTGCGTTTGATTTCTTGCACGAATTCCGACGCCAGGGGAATGCCCGCAGCTTTCGAGCAGCCCGCACCAATCAGCAAAGCCGCTTTGCGGGAGTTGCGCGCATTTCCCTTCATCGTCTTGATCAGATGCTCAATGGTGCGCTGTTCCATAATTCCCCCGCTTAAGTGTAACCACCGCCTCATCACGCCCTATGCAGGCATGACTAACACATCATGGCAACCCAGGGAACTGCATCACCATCACCGGCGTTGACGCCGCTTGTGCGTTTTGAGGGGCCCGCGTATAGTGCCGAGCATGTCAGAAACGCCATTTAATCCTGCCGCCTTTCCGAAACGCCATTTGCTGGGCATCGAAGGGCTATCTCCTTTAGACATCACCCTTTTGCTGGACCGCGCCGACGAGTATGTCGAGCTCAACCGATCCGTCGGTGGCAAGCTTGATACCTTGGCCGGGCGCACGGTGATGAACCTATTTTTTGAATCTTCAACCCGCACCCGGACCAGTTTTGAGCTGGCCGGAAAGCGTTTGGGTTCGGACGTCATCAACATGTCGGTTTCGACCAGTTCGATCAAAAAGGGCGAAACTTTGATCGACACCGCGATGACCCTCAACGCCATGCACCCCGACGTTTTGGTGGTGCGCCATGGCTCATCCGGGGCGGTGAAGTTGCTCTCAGAAAAAGTTAACTGTGCGGTGATCAACGCCGGTGACGGACGCCACGAGCACCCCACCCAGGCGTTGCTCGACGCGCTGACCATTCGCCGCCGCAAGGGCCGTTTGGACGGTTTGCAGGTGGCGATTTGCGGCGACATTTTGCATTCACGGGTGGCGCGCTCCAACATTCATTTGCTCAACACCATGGGCGCCAGGGTGCGCCTGATCGCACCCAAAACCTTGTTACCGGCCCAAGCCGAGCGCCTGGGTGTGGAAGTTTTTTACGACATGAAGGCGGGGTTGAGGGATTGCGACATCGTGATGATGCTGCGCCTCCAGACCGAGCGCATGAAAACCAATTTTTTCCCCACGGTGCGCGAGTATTATCATTTTTACGGCCTGGATTACGCCAAGCTTGAGGTGGCCAAGCCCGATGCCTTGATCATGCACCCCGGACCGATGAACCGGGGAGTGGAGATCGCATCCGACGTCGCCGACGACATCGGCCGCAGCGCGATCCGCGAACAGGTCGAAATGGGCGTCGCGGTGCGCATGGCGTGCCTGGAAGTCTTGACCCTGAAACTTGCGGGTGAGCAACCCAAAGCGGAGGACAAATCATGATCCAACGCCAACCCGAAGCCCAAGGTCTGGTCGCTTACATCAACGCCCGCCTGCTCGACCCCACCACCGGGCTGGACGCCCCGGCCAATCTGACCGGCGGGGTGCTCACCAACGGCGAGTATATCGTCGACGTGGGGGCTGAACTGTTCAAAGTCGGCATGCCCGAAGACGCCACCATCATCAATTGCGGTGGCCAAAACCTCGCCCCCGGCTTGGTCGATATGCGCATCCAAATCAGCGGCCGGGATTTTGAAAATGTTGGCATTTCGGCGGTTTCGGGCGGCGTCACCACGGCGGTATGCCTGCCCAATACCACCCCGGTGATCGATGATCGATCGGTGGTGGAATTTGTCGCCCGTGCGGCGCGCAAGGCCGGGCTGGTCAAGATTTATCCCTACGGCGCGATCACCAAAGGCTTGGAAGGTCAAGAATTAGCCGAGATGGGCATGCCCAACAACTCCGGCGCGGTGGCCTTCACCGACGCCACCCGGGCCATCGCCAACACCCGCACCATGGCCCAGGCGCTGTCGTACGCTTCGACCTTCGGGTTGATGATCGTGCAGCACCCCGAAGAACCCAGTTTGGCCGAAGAAGGCGTGATGAACGAAGGCGAGACGGCCACCCGCCTAGGCCTCACCGGTATCCCCATCGAGGCCGAGCTGATCATCATCGAGCGCGATTTACGCCTCGCCCAAATGACCGGCGGGCGGCTACATTTTGCCCACGTATCGACCGGTGAGAGCCTGAATTTGATCCGCGCCGCCAAAGACCGCGGCATCTCGGTCACCTGCGATACCGCACCACCCTATTTTGCGCTCAACGAAACCGCGGTGGGCGACTATCGCACCTTTGCCAAACTATCGCCGCCGCTGCGCTGCGAAGCCGATCGCAAAGCCATCATTGCCGGGCTCAAAGACGGCACCATCGACGCTATTGCTTCGGATCACACGCCCAAAAGTGAAGACACCAAGCGGTTGCCGTTTGCCGACGCCGCCGATGGCGGATTGGGCATGGAAACCCTGCTCGCCATCACGCTGGAGCTGGTTCACAACGGTCACCTCAGCCTGCTTGATGCCTTGGGCCTGATCACCCAACACCCGGCTGAATTATTGGGTCTGCCCGCCGGGCGGCTGAAGGCCGGGGCGGCGGCTGATTTCATCGTCTTTGACGCCGAACGCGGCTGGAAAGTCAGTGAAAACAATCTCCATTCCAAGGCCAAAAATACCCCCTTTGATGGCCGACCGGTACAAGGCCGGGTGCTCAAAACCGTAATCGATGGCCGCATGGTCTTTGATGTGGATGCCTAAATCATGATCGAATATTCCAGTGAAATTTTCGCCGCCCACGCCCTGGCCGGGTTGGGCGCGTACTTTTTGGGCTCGATCCCCTTTGGCATCGTTATCGCGCGGCTGTTTGGCCTTGGCGATCTGCGCCAGATCGGGTCGGGCAACATCGGCGCGACCAACGTCTTGCGCACCGGCAACAAATCCGCCGCGTTTTTGACCTTGGTGCTCGACATCGGCAAGGGCGCCATCGCGGTGGGCATCACCCATCTTATGACGACGGACCCGTACGCCATGCTCGCCGCCGGGTTTTGGGCCGTGATCGGCCATAATTTCCCGGTGTGGCTGAAATTCAAGGGTGGCAAAGGCGTCGCCACCACCTTGGGCGTGCTGGTTGCCACCGCCTGGCCGGTGGGTCTGGCCGCCATCGCCACCTGGATCGCAGCGGCGGCTATTTTTCGCTATAGCTCGCTAGCCGCGCTGATCGCACTGGCCGCCGCCCCGGCCTATTCGTTCTATTTCGCCACCCCCCAGCACGCCATCATGGCTGGGCTACTGGCGATTTTGGCCTGGGCACGCCACCACGAAAATATCCGGCGGTTGCTTAAGGGCGAAGAGAGCAAGATCAGCAAAAAGAAAAAATCCGCTTAGGTTGGATCTGAATTTTCACACAAATACGTTCTGCTTTGGCCCGTAAAACATCCGCAATTTTTGAGCCTGAAAAGTGACTGGTCATAGTCAGAAGCGGTCAAATGACCAGCCTTCAGCCCCCAATGCACGGTAGTTGTGAAAACTTACTGGAATCTGTAAAGTTGTACCTTGTTAGATTGATCAAGGGGGGCTGGATGATCAACCAGATGGGAAAAGTATATGTTGTCGCGCTGATATTGATAGCAGCGGCACTTGGTGCTTACGTTTTTGCACCGTCCTCAAGCGTGAATTTCAGCGATCTCGAGCACCATCTACAAGCCGGAAATACGACTGAGGTCGTTAAGCGCCTCAAATCAGTTCCCATTGCTGACGATCAAGCCAACAAATATCTCATTGATTGGGCGCTCAGCAACCAAGAGCAAATCAACGCGTTGGTTCTATTCGATGTATCACGGCGGGTATTCGTTAAAGACAAACACGAAGGAGCGAAGCTGTTTTTTGCCGCTCGGTTGTGGATGGCCTATGACGGAGCGCGGTGCAAGGACAAATCTGCCGCCAATGGGTTGTCCTTGTTGGCGGCGAGTGCAAATGAAGTTCAAAAATATTTACGTGACAATCCAGATGAAAAACAGACGGCTCTTGCAGAGGCTATTGAGTGGGAGAAGAAGCATCCCTCACAGGTCTCTCCGATGTGGGTCTGCATGCGTGGGATGGGGAATTATCTGGCGGCGATTGATGGGGAGGCTCCCAGGGTTGTTCAACGCTAATCACTTGACGGGCCGTTTTGGGATTCCCAAAGGGGCATTTTTCTGAATCTATGTGAGTGCAACTAATTTGGAGCCGCACTCATGTCGTTGGAATTTTTAGACCTTTTATCTCAAATCCCCG
>JAESUA010000287.1 GCA_016763255.1 Magnetovibrio sp.
ATTTTAATATGGCTGCTGATTCTATTTATCCCCAAGGCACGGCCTCACCTTAAGATCTGGGCCGCATCAGGAACTCTGATTGCGCTCACGCTCGGATTTTTGGGTGCCTTGGCTTGGTCCGTTATAGATCAAATCCATTTAGGGCTGCTGATGAGCAGCGTCGTGCCAATCGAATATGTACATCGCCTCAAGGTGTGGGGAGTTATGATCGCCCCCGTCCTAGCGGCGCCCTTCGTGGTGGTGGTGTTTAGACTCACCGTTCGCGCATTGCGCAACAACACCCCGTTGGTGGCGTGCATTGACACGTTGGCGACTGCGGTTGCGGGAATGGCGTTACTTGGAGTATCGGCGGCTTATCTCTTATTGCCCACACCCGCGCAGTCACAAGGGGGCGTCCAACGCAATCTGGTCTTGCTGGTGATTGATCATTTCCCGGCATGGCCGCTTGCCACGTATAATCCTGCGGCTAAAGTTTCTGAACTGGATAAAGTTCTAAAAACACGGGCAGCCGTGTTCAGCAACATGCGGGTCCCTTTTCCATACACACATGGTTATTTTGGCACACTGTATCGAGGTGGGCTTGAAGGAGAGCAAAAGCGCGGAAACTTGCTCGACAGGCTTCAACGCAATGGCGTTGATACGCGCTTGATGGTTTCCCACCGCAATGCCCTGCCGGAAGCGAGCAATGCGCGCATTGAATCCTACGCAGGTTTGAAATCACGGTTGATTGGCCCTACCAGCGCCATAATCCCACGTTTTCTCGGTTTAAAATATCACCTCTCGCTGAGGCCCCCGGGAAGATATGAGGGCCGGTTGCTGCCTGTGATGTGGAGCTTTCTCAATCCCAGCCCCGGTAACAGTGACGTTCTCGATCAAATAGTATTGCCGCAATTAGAAGAGATGGCATCTCAATCGGCAAAATCTTTCATCAGCATCCATGTTCCGCTTGAGCAATTCGCCACCTCGACAAATATCAAGACCACCCCTCAATTTATGAGCCCAAGCTATACGGGCAACGTTGCTGCAATTCATGGCAACGATTACCGTTACCCTGAAACACCAGAAAACAAGGTTTTGGCAAAGCATTATCGCGATACTGTGCGCGCCCAGGTGGCTGGCATTTCCAGGCCGCTGGTCCGCTTCTTAGATAAGCTAGATAAGGACCCTCTACTTCAAAACACCATGGTAATCGTCACGGCGGATCATGGCGCGATATTTGATAAAGGACGTTTTTGGTATGGGTATCACCCTGTCGATGAAGTGATTAAGGTACCAACTTTTATATTCGGTCGCGACAAACCGTCTGTGGATGAACGACTCTTTACCACTATGGACATTACCAAGACGATTCTTGAGTATTTTGATACAAATCAGCCATCCTTAAACAGCAATAGCCGCTCGTTGTTCGGGCCTCAAGGCCATGAACAGGTAGCCTCTCTCACACAACGCAGTGATCTACATAATGAATGGTTTCTTGTGATCTTCGATGAGGACAAGGTCTATCGGTTTAACATTCACCCTGACGGCAATGCCAAAATGGATGCTTTTGAACTAAATGGTTTTTCAGAAACAATAAGAGATATGCAACCCGAAGAGATGCGTACAGCCCGCACGCGTGCGCGTGACTGGTTGAACCGTTACGGTATCAATTTCAAGAAAATTAACGCCCCATGATCCCATCTACCCGCCATTCACATCACCTTGCACGATTCATCGCCTTTTGCGTTGCGGTTGCCATTCCATTGCGCGCCAGCGGCGTGGCCACGCAACAGGCGGCCCTCGGTCTTGCCCTATTGGGCTCGTTCATCTTTTTTGCGACCAATGCAAATGTTCGAAAATTTATTCGTCAAGCTGTGCTCTCGACGCCAGGTAAAATGATTATCGGCATAATGGCGGCCTGGGCCGTGACCATCCCGTTTTCCGACTCCCCCCTAGGATCGCTAAATCGGCAGTCGCACAGCAATGTTTGTGGGTGCGGCTATGTTGGTGTGGGCCGTACTACGCAATAACACAGGCACGCAACGGTTTTTGTGGAAAGTGCTTATTGTCGCTGCAATTGCGATGACGCTGGCAGCCATGCTGTCATTGGCAGGCGTTCCGTTGATACTTTCGGTGCTTAAGTTCAAGATTATCGCACGCGAACGCCCTGATTTAGCCTTCAAAGCTTACGCCGCCGCCGCCATGTGTCTGGTCCCCATAGTGGCCTGGGCGGGAGTGCGTTTGAGTGGACAATGGCGATGGTGGGGCTACGCCTTCGCTCCACTGGCATTGAGCCTGATGGTCCTGGCGCATAATCGCGCTGCCATCGCAGGTTTTTTGGCTATGGCCGTGATGGCGGTGACTCTCTTGGCTCTGGGCCGTCACAAGCACACAAAAATTCTGAGCGCTTCAGCCCTTGCTGTGGTTATTGGTGCAATTGCCTGGGTGCGCACCAAGGAACTTGGCGAACCATCTCTTAAAGGGTTGTTCGCACCGGAATGATTGATCGACCCGCACCGCCAATACATTTGGAAATTCGCCCTGGAGCGTTTTTGGGATAATCCATGGGTTGGCAACGGCATTGACCAACTCAACAGCTTGCCCGGTGCAAAAACCCTGGTCCCTGGACTGGGCAAAACCGCATATGTGATGCCATCCCATCCACACAATTGGTTTTTGGAAATTTTGGCGGAAACCGGATTGGTTGGATTGCTGCCCATGCTGATTGCGCTGGGTTTCGTAGCATGGCGGCTGGGGCGGCGTTACCACGCGACCCAAAATAAAAGTGATTTAACGCTTTTACTGCTGATGACAGGGTTTTGGACAAGCGCGTTGCTCAGTTTTTCAATCTGGGCCGTGTGGTGGCAACTGACGTTTTTGATTCTTTTTGCCATTGTCGCAGCAGACCGCGAGCTTGAAACCAAGGATCACTAAGTTTTTTCCCAATGTGGGTAGGCTGCGTCACGTTCGTTTATGGTGACGGGCTGAATTGGCCATTCAATGCCAAAAGCCGGGTCATTCCACCGTGCGCCCCTTGCCAGATCCGCGTGATAGGTCTCCCCCATCAAATAGTGTACCTCGGTATTGTCTTCCAACGTAACAAAGCCATGAGCACAGCCAGGTGGAACATACAGCCCCTTACGGTTGTCCGCTGATAATTCCACACCGAACCATTGGCAATAAGTCGAAGATTCCTTGCGTAAGTCCACCACCACATCAAAGACCGCGCCGCGCGTACACGTCACCAGCTTTTTATCCGGGTGCGGTTCAGCCTGATAATGCAGGCCGCGCAAGGTGCCCTTATGTTTGTTGCCGGATACGTTGGTCTGTAGCAAATGAATGTCTACCCCGGCACTGGCGAATTCTTGCTGACAGTAGGTACGCGCAAAAAAACCACGCTCATCCTCGATTTTTTGCAAGGACGTCAGCAAAACGCCTTCAAGCGGGGTTGTTTCAATCAGCATCACCACACCTCAATTTTAGGAATTGCCACCACGAACTGGCCACCCCATTCACGAATGCGCGACACTTGCCCGGAAATTTCTTCGCGCAGGTTCCACGGCAAGATCAGCACATAATCGGGTTTTGCAGCATCAATGTGTTCGGGGCCCAGCACCGGAATA
>JAESUA010000288.1 GCA_016763255.1 Magnetovibrio sp.
ACGTCGATCTGGGCAAGAAGATCAATTCCGCCGTGTTCCCCGGCCTCCAGGGCGGTCCGCTGATGCATGTCATCGCCGCCAAGGCGGTGGCCTTCGGTGAAGCCCTGCAACCCAGCTTTAAGGCCTATGCCCAGCGCGTGGTCAACAACGCCCAAGCCTTGGCAAAAACCATGATCGATGGCGGATATGCCATCTCCAGCGGCGGCACCGACACTCATCTGATGCTGGTTGATCTGCGCCCCAAGGGTCTCAAGGGCAACGTCGCGGACAACGCCTTGGATCGCGCCGGCATCACTTGCAACAAAAACGGCATTCCGTTCGACACCGAAAAACCCATGGTCACCTCCGGCGTGCGTTTTGGCACCCCGGCTGGCACCACCCGTGGTTTTGGCATTGAAGAGTTCACGCAAATTGGTCAGATGGCCTGCGAAGTGCTCGACGGTCTGGTGACCAACGGTGCAGAGGGCAACGGCGATGTCGAAGCATCCGTGCGCACCAAGGTCGAAGCGCTGTGTGCGCGCTTCCCGATCTACGGTTAATCAAAACGGTAAGAGGGGAGATAATCTATGCGCTGTCCGTTCTGCGGTAACAACGATACCCAGGTGAAAGACTCGCGTCCCAGCGAGGACAACGCCACCATTCGCCGTCGCCGCTACTGCCCATCGTGTGGCTCACGTTTCACCACCTTTGAACGCGTGCACTTGCGCGAACTGACGGTGGTCAAAAGCGATGGTGAAAAAGTCCCGTTTGATCGTGAAAAGGTCCAGCGCTCGATGGAAATCGCGCTGCGCAAGCGGCCGACCACCAGCGATCAAATCGAACGTATCGTCAACGGCATTCAGCGCCACTTGGAAACCTCGGGCGAGACCGAAATCCCGTCTAAGGCGATTGGCGAGTTGATCATGGAGCGTTTGATGGAAGTCGACAAAGTGGCCTACGTGCGCTTTGCTTCCGTCTATAAAGATTTCCACGAAGTCAAAGACTTCGATGAATTTATTGAGAAATTAGGTGATCGAAACTAAGGCCCGAGACGAAGATGTTATGCGCGCCGCGCTGGGTTTAGCGCGGCGCGGTCTCGGCAACACTGCGCCCAATCCGGCGGTGGGCTGTATTCTCGTCAAAGACCATTTGGTGATCGGTCGGGGCTGGACCCAGCCCGGCGGGCGTCCGCACGCAGAAGCCATGGCCTTGGCACAAGCCGGAGAGGCGGCGCGCGGGGCCACGGCTTATGTCACGCTGGAACCCTGTGCCCATCAAGGACAAACGCCACCCTGCGCCGAACGCCTGGTGGCGGCGGGGGTTGTGCGCGTGGTCAGCGCCATCACCGACCCCGATACCCGGGTCGCCGGGCGCGGCCACAAAATCCTCACCAATGCAGGCGTTGAAGTGGTCGAAAATGTCCTTCGAGATGAGGCCTGGGTTGCCAATCTGGGCTTTTTCAAGCGCATTACGCAAGACCGTCCGCAGTTCACCCTGAAACTGGCCACCAGCCAAGACGGCCGCATTCCGGCCCGTGGATCGCAAGGCCAAGACAAATGGATCACCTCGCCTGAGGCCCGGCTGCGTGGTCATTTGCTGCGCGCCCAGCACGACGCGGTGCTGTTTGGTATCGGCACGGTGTTGGATGATGACCCTGAATACAGCTGCCGCCTCAAAGGCTTGGAAGACCAAAGTCCGGTGCGGGTGGTGCTCGACAGCCAGCTTAAGTTGCCCCCGCATTGCAAACTTTTGGACAGCTTAGACGCCTCACCACTGTGGGTGGTGTGCATGGGAAATGCCAATCCGGCGCGCATCCAAGCCCTGGAAAAACAAGGTGTCACGGTCCTGAAAGCCCCACAAACTCAAACCGGGCGACCGGATGTGACGTGGGTTGCAGGCGAATTGGCCGGGCGCGGTCTCAATCGGGTGCTGATCGAAGCCGGACCGGCCATTGTCAGTGCCTTCCTCGAAGCTGACTTGGTCGATGAAATCTATTGGTTTCGTGCTGAAAAGAAGTTGGGGGGGAGCGGCATGCCCGCATTTCACGATTTTTTGCTGGAAAAACTGGCTTTGGCACCGCAAGCCGTGCTACAGGCAGGGCCAGATAGCTTAGAAATTTATCATTTGGGGGCTTGATCCGTGTTCACGGGTATCATCACCGATATTGGCCGTATCCGTGCGCTCACCACCACAGGTGAAGGCACAGGAATTGGTCGCCGCTTTGAGGTCGAAACCCGTTTTGACGTCTCCAGCATCGACATGGGCGGTTCTATTGCCCATGCGGGCGCTTGCATGACCGTGGTCGAGAAGGGCCAAGATTGGTACGCCATCGAGGTATCCGCCGAAAGTCTATCCAAGACCACGCTCGGTTCTTGGGGCGTGGACACGCGGGTAAATCTGGAACGGGCCATGTGTCTGGGCGATGAGTTGGGTGGGCACATGGTGTCCGGCCACGTCGATGGTGTCGGCGAGGTCACCGCCCGCGAAAATGATGGTGACAGCGTGCGCTTTAGCATTGTCACCCCGGACAATCTCGCCAAATATCTGGCACCGAAGGGATCCATCACCATCGATGGCGTTTCCCTGACGGTGAACGAAGTGCAAAACAATTCATTTGGGATCAATGTGATCCCGCATACACAAGACGCCACAACCATTGGCGCGCTCCGGGTTGGGGACAAGGTCAACCTGGAAATCGATATGCTGGCGCGCTATGTTGCGCGGCTTCTTGGAAAAGAATAACAAAACACGCGAGTGGGGAACAAAAACGTGCCGTATAAAGACAAACTTTCACCCATCGAAGACATTATTGAAGACGCGCGCAATGGCCGCATGTATGTCCTGGTTGACGATGAGGACCGTGAAAACGAAGGGGATCTGGTGATCCCGGCGCAAATGGCGACCCCTGAAGCGATTAACTTCATGGCCATGTACGGCCGGGGCCTGATTTGCCTAACCTTGACGCGTGCGCGCATCGAGGAGATGGAAATCCCCCATATGATTCAATCCAACGTATCGCGCCATTCCACCGCGTTTACTGTGTCGATCGAAGCCCGCGAAGGCGTCACCACCGGCATTTCGGCGTCTGATCGCGCCCACACGGTTGCGGTGGCCATCGATCAGACCAAAAGCAAGGCCGACATCACCACCCCGGGCCACGTGTTCCCGTTGGAAGCGCGTGACGGCGGCGTTTTGGTGCGCGCCGGTCACACCGAAGCGGCGGTCGATATCTCACGCTTGGCAGGCCTCAACCCATCGGGCGTGATTTGTGAAATCATGAACGAAGACGGCACCATGTCACGCCTTGACGATCTGATTCCGTTCGCACAAAAACACAATCTGAAGATCGCCACCATCGCCGATTTGATCGCTTATCGCCTTAAAAACGACCATGTGGTCGAAAAAGTCGTGAGCCAACCGTTCAATTCGATCCACGGCGGCGATTTTGAAATGCATGTCTATCGCTCTGAGCTGGACGGCACCGAACACGTCGCCTTGACCTGCGGCGATGTTTCTTCACCCGGCCCGGTGACCGTGCGTATGCACGCCATGGACATCATCACCGATGCCTTGGGTGATAACGCATCGGGCAAAGCCGGTGTATTGCAGCGGTCCATGAAAGCCATAGCCGAGGAAGGCCGTGGCGCAATCGTGGTGATCCGCAACCCCCGTTTTAACGCGTTGTCGGTGCGCAAGCACACCACCGTTGAGGCCGAAGAGGGCGATGCCGGCGGTGTCGGTGCCCAACTGCGCAACTACGGCGTCGGCGCACAAATTTTGCTGGACCTGGGCATTAAAGAAATGACCTTGTTGTCCAACACACCACGCACCATCATTGGATTGGAAGGTTACGGTTTGACCGTGGCCGGACAAAAACCGATCCCCGAATAATCGACGTTTAAGGAAAAACAAGATGGCCACTAAGGTTCTCATCATCGTCGCTCCATTTTACCAGCACATCACAGATCATTTGGTGGATGGTGCTTTGGCCAAATTGAAAGAAGCCGGTATCGCCCACGACATCATCACGGTGCCCGGCGCATTCGAAGTGCCAGGGGTCATCACCTTTGCGGAATTGGCGCAAGAAGATCATCCGATCGCGTCCAAGCACTATGACGGCTATGTGGCGCTGGGCTGTGTGATCCGTGGCGAAACCAGCCACTATGATTATGTGGCGGGTGAAAGCTGCCGGGCGCTGATGGATCTATCATTGGCTGGCACAGCGATTGGCAACGGAATCTTGACGGTCGAAAACGAAGCCCAAGCGTTGGTCCGCGCAGGCGTCGATCAGGTCGACAAAGGTGGCGATGCCGCCGAAGCCTGCTTACGCATGATCGAAGTGCGCGCCAGCCTGATGCAGGGACACGCCTGATGAGTGCTAAATTCAATGCTAAAGCGCGTTCAGCCGCCCGTATGGCGGCGGTTCAATCGTTGTACGAACTCGACATGGTCGAGGGTGATATCGATCCGGTTTTGCGCACCTTCATCGAAAAACGCTGGACCGTGCCGGTCGAAGACGAAGACGGTGATGAAATTGGTGAGGTTGATTTTCTCGACCCCGACAAAAGCTTTCTCATCGAACTGGTGCGCGGTGTTGTTGATCGCCAGACCCAGATCGATGAACTTCTCAACGGTGCCTTGGGCGAAAAGTGGACGGTTGCTCGGCTGGAAGTTTTGCTGCGTGCGGTCCTGCGTTCCGGTACCTTCGAGTTGATGGCAAAATCCGACATCCCGGCCAAGGTCGTGATCAACGAATACATGGATGTTGCCAATGCGTTTTTCAGCGAAGGCGAACCCAAAATGGTCAATGGCGTGCTCGATAAACTGGCTCATGTGCTGCGCGACGGGACCATGGACTAAGCCCCGACAAGGAGAGGACGGTCCTGTGACTGATCACAACTCCGGTCAAGAATTCAGTATTATTTCCAAGTACTTTCGCCCCTTAGCCGAAGGGGCGAAAGGGGCCTTGGGTCTGCTTGACGATGCCGCGCTGATACAGGTGCCTCGTGGTCAGGAATTGGTCATCACCACCGATGCACTGGTTGGCGGCGTGCACTTTTTGGAGTCTCTCAGCCCGCAAGACATCGCCCATAAGGTGGTCGGCGCAAACCTGTCCGACTTGGCCGCCATGGGGGCCATGCCCAGGGCCGTGTTCTTGGCCGCGCAATTTAGCCAAGTCCAAGATGAAGCCTGGATCGCAGCCTTTGCAGACGGCCTCAAATCGGCACTGGCACCTTCGGGTGCAAAACTCATGGGCGGGGATACGGTATCGACCCCGGGGCCGATGGCTTTTACGTTAACCGCCCTCGGCCATGTGGCATCAGGCCATGCCCTCAAACGATCCGGGGCATGCCCTGGTGATCTCGTGTTTGTCACCGGGACCATTGGTGACGGCGCGCTCGGCCTGGCGGTGCTGCGGGGACAAACCGCG
>JAESUA010000289.1 GCA_016763255.1 Magnetovibrio sp.
GTTGGCGAATATTTTCCGCAACTTTAATCGCTTCACCCAAATCGGTGCGCGGCAAAATGACCGCAAATTCCTCCCCGCCATACCTTGCGGGGATATCGTTACCCTTAACCGCTTTCGTCATGGTCGTCGCCAAAAGCTTGAGCACCTGATCCCCGGTTTGATGACCATAGTTATCGTTAAAGACCTTGAAATGATCGATGTCCAACATCAGCAAACACAGGTTTTCTCCGCTTTCCATCGCTTCGCGCGCTTGACTGCGCAATTCCATATCAAACAGCTTGCGATTGGCAATCCCGGTCAAGGCATCGGTCAACGCTTCCCGGCGCATATCTTCCAGATCATCGCGCAGCTGGCCGACTTCTTGCGTCGATTCAGCCAGTTGATTTTCCAGCGTCAGGTTCATTTCTTCCATTTTGCGGGTATCGGTGACCAGCTTGGTGACGGCAGCCTTCAGCCCATTGACGTCTTTGGACCCCAGGATGTCACCTTCGGCCATGGCCAGCGATTTGCCATAAGCCGTCGCCCCTTCACCGGCATCGCCCACATAACCGAGAATGCGGTGCAGCTCCGTCTCGATGCGCGATGTGGTCTCGTGCAAGGCCTGATCTTCGATCTCGGTGGTGAAAAATTTGGTGTAAAGGTCCACATTGACCGCGTCGGAGAACTCTTGCTTGTTGTCTTCCAAGATTTCAACCATACGCGACAAATCCGGTTCACGCCCCGAAACATGGGTGTACCAGACCAAAAAGTTATTGGGCGTGGCCGGCACATTGTGTGCCACCAACTGCTCCAATGCTTGGCGCGCGTAATCCAAAGCCTGTTCAAAAGAATCGTGCACGGTTGCCCCGTCCCTTACATTTATGCCCCATCTTAATACTTTTGTAGGATAAACTTATCGTCACAAAGGCCAAGGACAAATCTTACAACGCTCCCAAAACAGCTTTTTTTCGCTTCCAACGCTTCCTCAGCACTGGCATGACACGGTGAGAGCGTGTAAAAGCTAGACGCGCGCGCCAAAAGGCGCGGATTCGCTGATTTTGGAAGCATGTTCGAAGCCATCATGACTGCGCACTCAAAACCCGGCCCCCATACCGATAAAAACACCGATCTTGCGTATGAAATCGCGGTTGTTGTGCCGGTGCACAACGAAGGCGAAAACATCCGCCCCTTGATCGAAGAAATTTCGACAGCGCTTGACGGCGTGGCCGAGTATGAAATTGTTTATGTCAACGATGGCTCACACGATGATACCGCCGCACGGCTTGATGAAATGGCCGCAGAGCAACCGCGCCTCAGCATCTACAAACACGGCGTGGCCTGCGGACAAAGCGCCGCTGTCGCCACCGGCGTTAAAATGGCCCGCGCAACCTTCATCGCGACCCTGGACGGCGACGGCCAAAACGATCCCGCCGACATTCCCGCGCTGTTCGCCAAACTTAAAGAAAGCACCGATCCAGATTTTTTGCTGGTTGCCGGTTGGCGCGCCAAGCGCAAAGACACCGAATGGAAACGCTTCCAGTCCCGGTTGGCCAACACTGTGCGACAAAAGCTTCTCGGCGACCACACGCCCGACACCGGCTGCGGGCTTAAGGTCTTCACCCGTGAAGCGTTCCTTGATATGCCACGGTTCGATCACATGCACCGTTATTTGCCGGCGCTGATGATCCGGCGCGGCGGCGACGTGGTTTCGGTCGAAGTCAATCACCGCAATCGCGAACGCGGCATTTCCAAATACGGTATGTGGGACCGCCTATCGGTGGCGGTGCGCGACCTGATGGGTGTGATGTGGCTGACGGCGCGTGGTTCCAAACCCAACGTCAGCACCGTACGCCAATCAAACCGCGACTAGCCCGCATGAGCGCAAACCAATCCAGCTTTGGCATCAACCCGGGTCTCATCGGGCGCGGCATCGCCGTTATGGTGACCTTGGCGGGGGCGCTGTATCTGTGGGAAACCCAAGACCTGGGCAACGTTTTGACCAACGACTGGATCGACACCCACATCAAAGGTCAGGGCCTCACCGGGGAGTTGCTGTTCGTCGGCCTCGCCACCCTGGCGACCGGCGTTGGCTTGCCGCGCCAAGTGGTCAGCGGCCTGGCTGGATATGCGTTCGGTTTAGCCTTGGGCACCGGCTTGGCCCTGCTGGGCACCATATTGGGCTGCATCGGGGCATTTTATTACGCCCGCTTATTGGCCCGTGCGCCATTGCAAAAGAAGTTTTCCGGACGCGTGCGGCGTTTGGACAGTTTTCTCCATGATCACCCCTTTTCCATGACCTTGCTGGTGCGCATGCTGCCGGTGGGCTCCAACGTCGCGACCAATCTGGCCGCCGGTGTTTCGAGCATTCGTGCGGTGCCGTATTTCAATGGCTCGGCGCTCGGCTATATCCCTCAAACGCTGATTTTTGCCCTACTCGGCAGTGGCGTGGCGGTGGACCCGGCCCTGCGCATTAGCCTAAGCATCATTTTGTTCGTGGCGTCGGGGCTGTTGGGGGTCTATCTTTACCGGCGTTTTCGCCACGGCAAGTCATTGGATAAGTCCATTGATGAAGAGCTGGGCGCCAACACCAACGCCCCTTAAATCGCCCCATAAAATGTGAGCGCACCTTGACTGTACCCTCGACAAAGACCGAAGCCCAAAAAGACAACGTTTTGATGGTGATGATTTGGCTCGCCCTGGTGGCCAGCGCGATCATTTTGCGCCCGCTGCTGCCGATCGATGAAACCCGCTACATCACGGTGGCCTGGGAAATGTGGTCGAGTGGCGATTTCATCGTGCCGACGTTGAACGGCGAAATGTACAGCCACAAACCACCGCTGTATTTCTGGTTCATGAATTTGGGTTGGGCGCTGCTTGGCGTGTCGGAAACCTGGGCCCGCTTGGTGGCCCCATTTTTTGGGCTCGCGACCTTGCTGATCACCGCCAAGCTGGCGCGTGAGTTGTGGCCCGAGGCATCGAGCGAAGCCTTAAACATGCGCGCCCGCATGGCCCCGTTGATGATGATCACCGGCCTGTATTGGACCGTCTTTTCGACCATGACCATGTTCGACATGATCGTCACGTTTGCAGCCGTGGTGGCCATTTTGGGTTACGTCAAAGCCTGGAAAGGGTTTGTCACCGGCGAAGGGTTCTGGCTGGGACTGTTCATCGCAGGCCTCGGCCTGGGCCTGGGCGGTCAAGCCAAGGGCCCGGCGATCTTGGTCCACACCCTGCCCGCCGCCTTGTTCGCACCCATCTGGGGCGCGGCGATGAGTTGTGGTCGCGGCGATCAGGGGATCGGCAAATGGTATTGGGGCGTCTTTATGTCGGTCCTCATCGGCATTGGCGTGACCATGGCCTGGGCCGGTCCGGCGGCCTTGTTGGGCGGTGAAGAATACCGCAACGCCATCTTCATCAAACAAAGCGCCGACCGGATGGCGAAATCTTTCGCCCACCGCAGGCCATTTTATTGGTTCATGTGGGTGGTGCCGTTGATGTTGCTGCCGTGGACCCTGTGGCCGCGTCTGTGGCGTGGCATCGGCGGGCGCAGCGCTTGGCAACAAAACCGTGGACTGCGCGCCGCCTGGGCCGATGGCGGGGTGCGCCTGCTGCTGATCTGGTCGGGTGCCTCATTCTTGATTTTTTCCGCCATCAGCGGCAAGCAACCGCATTACCTGCTGCCGGTTTTCCCGGCGCTGGCCTTGTTTGCCGCGTATTTACTCAGCCTCAAAAGCCAAGACAATTCCCCTTCTACCGGCCACCGCATCCCCGTGTTGGTGCTGGGCGTGATTTCACTGATCATACTGACGGGTTTGTTGGGCAAAGATTTGATCGAGCCGCTGCTCAAAAAACCGCTGCCCGATTGGGTCGATGCGGCCGAGCCTTTGTGGGTGCTGCCGGTGGTGATCTTGGCATTTGGTGCCGCGCTCACCAAAACCATCGGGGCGCGCGCCGAGGTACGCTTGATCGCCGTGGTCGCCGTGTCCACCGTGGTGATGCTGCACATGAGCGCAGCCCCGGCGTTTTCGCTGGCTTACGATCTGGAACCCGCGGCCCTGCGCGTCAAGGCATGGCAGGACCAAGGTCGCCCGGTGGCTTATATCGGCAAGTATCATGGTGAATTCCAGTTTCTGGGCCGTTTGACCCAACCGCTCGCCTCCACGGCGTCCATGGCGCAGGGCAAAAATTGGGCCGCACAGAATCCGTCCGGGGTGATCATCGCCACCCTGCGCAAGGCCGATATCCCCAGCCAACCTACCCCGATATCGGTGCAGCCATACCGAGGCAAATACCTGGTCATGTGGAACGCAGCGGGTTTTTAAGCCCAAAAAGGCTAAAAA
>JAESUA010000290.1 GCA_016763255.1 Magnetovibrio sp.
CTCAAAGAGCGCCTCTTCGGTGGTTTCCTCGCCCGGAGCGACATCGAAATCTATAAGCATATGAGCGTTGCCCTCGGGCTCGGGCTCGGGCTCAGGATCGGACTCAGCCCCTCCTTCAGGTTCAGGATCTTCGATCTTGGCCAGACCACCGACTTCTATTTCACCCTGCAGACCAAAATCGTTGGCATTGGGCTGGCTCATCGGTAGGTGACGCAGGGTCGAGGAGAAGATGCTAAGCATCTGCTGGATGTCGATGACGGTCGTTTCCGCAGGTGCGGCGTTGAAGCTGGTCACCACGGTGAATTCGTTGGCGCCGTTGAGCACCGTCACACCGCCATTGTTCATGACCACGACTTCACCGACAAAGCCGTCGGCTTCTTCCATCAGCACGATTTCAAGGTTTTGACCGTCGCGAATATCCAGACCAACCTGGGTGCCGCGAATACCGATGGTCGCAACCGGGGTATTGAGGGTCATGGCGTCGGGATCGGTCTTGGCCACCTGGCCGGAGACGAAGGTGAACACGCCGTGCATCACCGACAAGGACACCGAGCCTTCTTGGGTGCCCGGATCGTAAACCATTTCATCCAGAACCATGCGGCCGTCTTCGGCCATGGAGAAGGTGGTTTCGTCCGCCAAAATCACACCGATGGCACCGTCTACACCGGTTTCAAGGATGTCACCTTGATAAACCTGATCGCCCAACTTCAATTCAACGCGGGTACCATCCGCGCGTATGGCAGTGACCATACCGACCAGTTTTTCGATTTGGCCAATGGGCTGTTCGGCGACCGCATCGGAACCGGCCTGGGCTTCCATTCCAGGGGTGGCGGAACCGGCAAGGCGTGCGGCCAAGTCACCGGAGACCTCAGCACCTTCGCTAGACGCCAAATCTGGCTGGGGATCGACCATGAAATAATCTTTGACGATCACCTCGCTGCCATCGGGCCAGGTCAATACAAGATCAGGGCCTTCGTGGGCATAATCCGCGGTGGCCGGGTTAAGGCCATCGGGCATCACCAGGGTTTCGCCGGATGTGGCCTCAATCGTGGTGGAGCTGCTTTGCCCCGTCACGCCGAGAATGGTGTTGCCTTGATCGTTGGTAGCCATGGTTCGAAACCTTCCGGTGCCATTTATAATTCGGTGTTTTGGGACCAAGTTGGTGACTTGCCCAAATCCCGAAACGCAAAATGCCGCTCATGAATGCCAAACCGATGGACCGGTTTGTTTCAAGGCTGCGGCAAAAAGAACATGAAAAGAGTTGGTGTGCTTAAGTAAATCATATAACCGCAGTGGATTTCACGTCAACACAGACACGCGTTTGCGGCGATATAAGAAAAGCTGTTGATCTTGGCGTCACATACCCACGACGCTAGGTATCCTGCGATGATCAAACCATATTTCTTAGGGTGACGTTTTGCATCCACCCAAAGCACATTACATCCCCGCACCGTGAGCAGACATCGTCGTCATGAAAATGCCCCGTGATGTGAAAAACCGCCCTAATACCAAGGCCTTATCGCGATTACTGTCCGGGGACGGCAGAGACTTGTTGGCCAATGGCGGCGAGAAAGGCCGCAGTCGAGCCAGCCTGGAGATAAGCCAGCGCACAGCCAAGGTCGCGATCTTCATTTTTTGGCCCTGCGGTGGGGCAATTTTCGCGTTGCAAGGTGGCGGTGGCAACAAAATCACCTACCGCATCGCGACTTAAGGCCCGGGGCAAGTCGGCCTCGCGGCGAATGGTTGGGGGCTTTTCATCTTCATTGTCCGGCTTAGCACGGCTCAAGACGATATCCGGCCCCACACCCCTGGCTTGGATGGTGTAGCCCGATGGGGCGTAATACCGCGCCGTGGTCAGCCGCAAGCCGCCTTCAAGGGGCAGCGGCTGGATGGTCTGCACCGAACCCTTGCCGAACGAACGACGGCCCATCACCACCGCACGGCCATGATCTTTGAGCGCGCTGGCGACAATTTCCGAGGCCGAAGCCGAGCCTTCGTTGATCAGCACCACCATCGGCAATCCACGCGCCAGGTCCCCCTCCTCGGCCTCAAACACCCGGTCGTCTCGAGGGTTGCGTTCGCGGATCGCCACGATGGTGCCCTGATCAAGGAAACTGTCGGATACGAACACCGATTGGTTCAGCAAACCGCCGGGGTTATTGCGCAGGTCCAAGACGATTCCGGTCATGCGCCCGGCCGATTGCCGTGTTAATTCATCCATGGCGCGTTCCAGCATCGGTTCGACCTTTTCGGTGAAACTCACCACCCGGATGTAGCCGATATCGCCTTCCATGTGCCAGCGCACCGAGCGCAACTGGATCACTGCGCGCACGATGCGCACATCAAACGGCGCCACGCCGTCGCGCAAAATGGTCAGCAAAAGGGGTTCCCCCGGCGCACCGCGCATAATTTTAACCGCTTGGGACAAGGTTTTTTCGCCCAAGGCTTCGCCATCCAAATGCGTAATCAGATCACCGGGCTGGATACCGGCGCGAAATGCCGGCGTGCCTTCAATCGGAGAAACGACCTTGATGAAGCCGTCTTCCATTGTCACCTCTATGCCCAAACCGCCAAACTCGCCGCGTGTCACCACACGACTTTCACGCAGTTCATCGGGATTAAGATAACTGGAATGTGGGTCCAGGGCCGCCATCATCGCATCCAGCCCCGCTTCGACCACAACGTTGGGGTCCGTACCGCCGGGCTTAAAATCCATGTCCTCAACGCCCTTCAACGCCGCATCGATCAGCACCACGGCATCGGTTTTCACCACGTAGTTGCCACTCACATGACGGAACGCATCGCGAAAATGATCGCGTTGGCGCAGGTTAGAGGAATTGTTGCTGTAGGTTTCATACGCCTCATAGAAGCGTTGCAGTTCTTTTTCATCCGCCGGATTGATGGTCGTCATCGAACCGAACGTGCGCACCACCTGTGAAATGGAAATACGCCCATCACTACAGGCACTCAGCGACTGTAGCAAAGCAAAGGCCATGGCCCCGCCAATGACGAAGGCCATCAATTGACTAACGCGGTTCATCCGTCGGCGGTGATCCGGGCAATCAATTCGCCTTGAACACGATCGGCATCATCGTTGTCGATCTGGCAGGTGCCGGCGTTCATATGACCGCCACCACCGTATTCCAGCATCAAAGTGCCGATATCGGTGTTCGAGGACCGGTTGAGAATTGATTTACCCACCGCAAACACGGTGTTGAGCTTGTTTAAGCCCCAAATGGCGTGCATCGAGATGTTGGTATCTGGATACATCGCATAAATCATAAAGCGGTTGGTGGCGAAGATGGTTTCTTCGTTGCGCAAATCCAAGACCACCAAGTTGCCGTGATTCGTGGTGCAACGTTCGACCTGCTCCTTGGCCTTGACGGCGTGATCCATATACAGATCAACGCGTTCGACAACGTCGGGCAGCTTGAGAATCTCTTCGATTGTGTGATCGCGGCAATAATCGATCAGTTCCATCATCAATTGATAATTGGAAATGCGGAAATCTTTGAAGCGTCCCAGGCCGGTGCGCGAATCCATGATGAAATTGAGCAACACCCAATCGGTCGGGTTAAGCACTTCATCTTCATTGAATTGGGCGCTGTCGGCCTTATCCACGGCATCCATCATTTCTTTGGAAATTTTGGAAAATTCGATATGCCCGCCGTAATAGTCATAAACCACGCGCGCCGCAGACGGGGCTTCGGGATCGATAACATGATTGGGCGGAATGTCGTCCAGGCGGATCATCTCACTGGCGTGGTGATCAAAAGCAATGTGAACGCCCGGTACGTAAGGCAAGTTGGTGGTGATGTCGTCTTCGGCAATCAGGATGGTGCCGTCTTGCATATCCTTAGGATGGACGAATTTGATGTCTTCAATCAAATCCATTTCTTTGAGCAGCACGGCACAGACAAGACCGTCAAAGTCACTGCGTGTCACCAAGCGGAATTTTTTATGATCGCTCATCAAGTGTGTCCCTTAACCAACGTTACGACCTCAAGCAGAACCCCATATATGACTGCGTCTTCGTTATTATATTATGTAGTCATAAATACGTATACAGGTTTGAAAATTCATTCTATCGGAATTCATCAAGCATTCACAAGGCGTTCTTAGCCCAAGCGCCCGTAATTTTGCAAATCGCCCCTTCAACCCGATCAAAAACCATACATTTTGTCTATGATAACCGCTTGAAATCCACTTATGGGATCCCCACCCCGGCATAAGTATGTGGTGACGTTGTATTTTTGTGTGATAAAAGGGAATGATTATGGTGTGAATAGTGCATCGTAAGGAGAGTGGAACAAGGAAATCAGTTCACACGGGGATAGACGGTAAAAGCGCTCAATTTATTCATGAATCGGTGACAAAACCGCACGGATTGAGCGATTGATGGGCGTCAATACATTTTGCTCGGTTTTAAGCCATTCTATGATCTCTTCCCCCCCCTGAAATTGACGACCTACATCGAGTTGGAGGACATCATGCTCGAGAATATGAAAATTGGATCCCGGATAGCACTGGCGCTTGTTTTGCCTATTGCGGGTGTATTGTTCTTTTCCGCCTATTCCATTTATGAAAAAAACCTCGTGTTTTCGGAAATGGAGTCTCTACAAGAATTGGCAGAGATCGCACCGGCCATCAGTGGCGTGGTTCACGAACTGCAAAAAGAGCGTGGCACCTCTGCCGTTTACATCGGCTCCAAAGGTAAAAAGTTCTCTAAAGAACTGCCCGTCCAGCACCGAGATACCAACGGTGCCATGGATACGATGAATACGGCCCTGAAATCGTTCAAGGCAAAATCGTTTGGCAGCACCCTCTCCGGCAAGCTCGACGGTGCTCTGAGTGCTTTGGCTGAACTCAACGACCAACGTATCGGCGTTAAGGGTTTCGACCTCACCGTGCCGCAGACGGCCAAGTACTACACCGGCACCATCGCCAAGATGTTGTCGATCGTCGAAGAGATGGCGGTGATCTCCACCAATGCCCACGTCACAAAAACCATCACCGCCTACACCAGTTTCTTGCAAGCCAAGGAACGTGCCGGTCAGGAACGCGCCATGGGCGGCGCCGGTTTTGGCGCGGGTAAATTCGCACCGAATATTTATCGCCGCATCACCGAACTGATCGCTGAACAAAATGTATTGTTGTTCACCTTTGATATCTACGCCAGCCAAGCCCAGCGCAGCGCCCTGAAAGATATTGTGCAGGGTAAGGACGTCGATGAAGTCAACCGGATGCGCAAAATTGCCATCAACAGCATCTACACCAGCTCCACCGAAAACACCGAAGGTCCTTACTGGTTCAAGACCATCACCAGCAAGATCAACAAGCTCAAACAAGTTGAAGACGTGATATCGAGTGAATTGAAGGCCCAGGCCAGCACCATTAAGGCTGCCGCGTCCGTGTCGTTCTATATCTTCTTGATTGCCACAGCCGTGTTGCTGGTGATCACCGCAATCTTGGTCTACACCATCATCACCGGCATCACCCGTCCGGTCATTGGCTTAACGGTCACGATGGGCACATTGGCCGAGGGCGATACCACGGTTCATGTCTCCGGCACCCATCGCGGTGATGAAATCGGCTCCATGAGCCAGGCTGTCGAAGTGTTCAAACAGAACATGCTCCGCACCCAGGAAATGACCGCCGCGCAAGAAAAAGAAAACGAGGTCAAGGAACAAAAACGCGTCGCCATGGAAAACATGGCGCAGGCGTTCGAAGTCAGCGTCTCCGGCGTGTTGAGCGAAGTTTCCAATGCCTCGAATTCTATGCAAGGCACCGCAGAAAGCATGGCGGCAACGGCGGAAGAGACGTCCAAGCAATCCACCATCGTTGCGGCGGCGGCGGAAGAAGCCTCAACCAACGTCGAAACTGTGGCCTCTGCGGCGGAAGAGCTCTCCAGCTCGATTTCCGAAATCTCACGTCAGGTCTCGCAATCAACCGAGGTCGCCAACACCGCGGTGGCTGAAGTCGAAAGCGCCAACGACAAGGTTCAGGGTCTGGCTCAAGCGGCACAGAAAATCGGTGACGTGGTGGCTTTGATCACCGACATCGCCGACCAG
>JAESUA010000291.1 GCA_016763255.1 Magnetovibrio sp.
AAGCTCGGCCTCAAAGCCGTGATTGTCGTGCCAGAGTGTAACAGTGCAGATATGAATCAAGCGATCGAGGCTTTAGGGGCCGAATTGATCGTTCATGGCGAAGACTTTCAGGAGTCCTTGGAGTTTACGCGTAACCTGGCCGAGGAACGCAGCCTCTTTATGATTGGCCCGTTTGAAAAGCCGCTGATACGCGGCGTCGCCACCTATGCGCTGGAATTTTTTGAACAAGCCGGAAACCTTGATGCCGTCTACGTGCCCATCGGCATGGGTTCGGGCATCTGTGGTTTGATCTCGGTGCGTGATGCGTTGGGGCTGAAAACTGAAATTATTGGCGTGGTGGCGCAGGGTGCACCAGCTTATGCGCTGTCATTTGCCAAAGGCGAAGTGGTTTCAACCAACTCAGCAGATACTATTGCTGGCGGTGTGGCGTGTCGGGTGCCAAGTCCCGAAGCCTTTGAGATCATCAAAAACGGCGCGGCCCGTGTGATCACCGTCAGCGATGATGAAATTCTCGATGCCATTGGCTACTACTTTATCGACACCCACAACATGTGCGAAGGCGCTGCGGCGACTCCGCTTGCGGGCCTGATGAAAGAAAAGGACCAAATGGCGGGCAAAAAGGTCGGCCTGATCTTGTCCGGCGGCAACGTGGACCGCGATACCTTGGCCCAGGCACTTGAGAGAATGGGGCCTCAATAAATTGGGGACAGATACATGAGTGAAGAACTGTTTCGCGAAGATGCTTATCTGAAATCGTGTGAAGCCATCGTTACTGCGGTGAGTGAGGCGGGAATCGAGCTGGACCGCACTGTATTTTACCCCAGCGGCGGTGGTCAGCCCGGCGATATCGGTGTGCTGCATGCCCCGAACGGTGATGTGGCCATTGTCGATACACGCAAAGCTGACGGATCGATTCTTCATGTCCTGGCCGAGGGAGAAGCGCTTCCCAACGTTGGCGATAAGGTCAGCATTGAGCTGGACTGGCAGCGTCGTCACAAACACATGCGCATGCACACCGCGATGCACTTGTTGTGTTCGCTGGTCGAAGGTGATGTCACCGGTGGCCAAGTCGGTGCCAGCAAAAGCCGTTTGGATTTCAACATTCCCCAAAAACCAGACAAAGAAGCGCTTGGCGCAGCGTTGATGAAAATCATCGAAGAAGACCATCCGGTGACGCACAGCTGGATCTCTGATGAAGAACTGGACGCGCAACCAGACTTGGTGCGTACCATGTCGGTTCAACCACCGCGCGGGTCTGGGCGTATCCGCATCATCGATGTGCAAGGCGTGGACCTTCAACCCTGTGGCGGAACCCATGTCAAAGCCACCGGCGAAATCGGTCGCGTGCGCATCGGCAAGATTGAAAACAAGGGCAAGCAAAACCGCCGTATCAACATTTTGTTCGACGAATGAGCCAAAACACCATGAACAAGACCATCCCCCTGTACCAAGTCGATTCCTTTGCCACCGAAGTGTTCACCGGAAATCCCGCCGCGGTGTGTCCCACCGATGAATGGCTGTCAGTCGAGGTGATGCAAAAGTTGGCGATGGAAAACAATCTGTCCGAAACCGCCTACGTGGTACCGGACAAATCCGGTGTTGCAGATTTTGGATTGCGTTGGTTTACGCCCAAACTTGAAATGGATTTGTGCGGCCATGCGACGCTGGCCAGCGCGTGGGTTTTGTTCAATGAATTGAACGTGGAAAAGGACAGCATCACCTTTTCGACCCAAGTCAGTGGCATCTTAACCGTTTCGCGGGGGAATGACGGCCTGTTGACTATGGATTTTCCCGTGTATGCCCCCAGACCCGCGCCTCATCACAAAATGCTGGAACAAGCCTTGGGTGGCCCGGCGTTGGAGTATTTGACCGCGCCCAATGGCATGAAGCTTGCCGTGCTGGGTTCGGTTGCGGCGGTGACAAACCTCAAACCCAACCTCAATGCGGTGGCCCAGATGGAAGGCCACGGACTGATCGTAACCGCCAAAGGGGAGGGGGAGTATGATTTTGTGTCACGCTTTTTTGCCCCCTTGGGCGGCATCGCCGAAGACCCCGTGACGGGGTCTGCTCACACCGTGTTGGCACCGTATTGGGCAAAACGCTTGAAAAAAGAAACATTTCACGCTCGCCAAGTCTCCAAACGGGGAGGGGACGTGCACTGCGTGTTGGATGGCGAACGGGTTAAAATATCAGGCCATGGGGTTTTGTATATGAAAGGCCAGGCGCACTTGCCCGGCTAAATTTATTCAGTGTGCATTCAGCTGCTTGGTGTCATACTTTTACATATGATAGGGTGCAAAAAATCGTAAACAAAAAAACAAGCGATTGTTGGCCCACACACCTGACTTGAGACAGTATATGCGCAACATTTTTGCTTTTAGCCTGCTTGCCTCTTTGTTCCTGTCCGTACCGGCGCAGGCAACGTTATTGGGTGATGATTCTCATATTCAACTCAAACACATTATGGCTTCGGTTCAGTCCAAGCCCGGTGGATACACCACGAAAATTCGGCCGCTGACGCCGATCATGACGATTCCCAAGGCCGAGGATGTATCGTTTGTATGCCAGCGTGCACCGCGCGCGGCGGAAGCGATCTTGTATTATTTTTCCAAATACCCGGCACCGGTCGATAAAAAACGTAAACTTGATATGAAAGCGCTGAAAAAGCAGGTCCGCAAAATTGCTGCTTACGTTAACAAAGCGATTGGCAGAAATGTCGTCAGCGAGGTTTACGTCGTTGAGGGGGGCAAATCCATGGGCCGTGGGGTGATGGCACGTTTGCCGTTTGCACGATCTCAAGGGTGTGGCCGTGTTATGGACGAGTACGAAGAACGCATGGGTGACCTGCTGGGTGGCAAAAAGAAATAAGCGCGCGCGCCACATACTTAAATTACTAGATTTAGTGAAAGACTCCATTAAGGATCACACGGTAGTGTTGTTCGATTGATTCGAATACGATTCCGGTGCGATTCGGCACGTGAGCTGTTGTGGCTCATGGTACGGGGCGTCAGTTCCGGAAAAGGGGAGCCACTAGTGAACCGCACCAGCTTGCGCATTGCCATCGTCGCGTTGACCATGACCGGGATTTCCGGTTGTGGTGCAATTTCGGACAACACCGTGTTCGAACCGGATTTTTGGACCAACAAAGGCAGCGTCAATAATAATTCGGCTGAACTGGGCTTAGCTGAATTGTCCAAAGGCAATAATGTGCAGGCCCAGGCGAACTTCGAAAAAGCGTTACGCGCCAACCCCAGTGATATTCACGCCCTTTATGGCATGGCGGTGATGTACCAAAATACCGGGCAGCCCGCACGTGCGCGTCAACTCTATCAGACCATCTTGGCACTCGATCCACCGCCGAATGATGAACTTTTGGTGTGGGCGGGAAAACAGACACAGCCGATTGTCGATTTGGCCAACGTCAATATGCATCTGCTTGATAATGGTTTTGTGGTCCCTTTGCCGGGGCAACCCATGGTCGGCAGCCAAGCGCCAAGACTTTCCGCGGCTCCCATGGCGATGACGCCATCTTCGACCAGGTTGCGGCCGACTTATCGTGCGGCGCAACCGGCCTCGGCCATGTCCGGTCCGCCGCGGCCGATGTTTAAGGAAACCGATCTCAACATTGTTGCGCGGTTCAACACCTTGCGGATTTTGTTGGATCAAGGGTTGATGACCCAGGATGAATTTGTTGGCCGCCGCAAAGTCAACGTCGGTGCCTTGTTGCCCATCACATCGCGACCGGCGGCCACCGGTTTGGATCGACCGGTGCCCACGGTAGAGCAAATATCTTCTCGTCTGCATGCCATTGGTCGCGCCCTGGAAATGCGCGCCCTCACGCCGGCGCAGCACACGGCAGAGCGTACGATGATCTTGGATGCCTTGATGCCGATGACCCCATCATCCGTTGCCAACCCCGTGCCGCCGCCGAAAGGGTTGATGGAAGCGGCCGATGCGGTGCGCCGATTGGAAATGCTCAAGGCCGAAGATCTCATCACCTCAGATGAATACAGCCGTGAACGTGCGGCAATCGAATCTTCCATGCAGCCCGTTGCCCCGAAGGTGTCGGGAAATGTTGCTACAGCGAAGTCGCTAATCGCTGCTGCAAAGGCAACAAACAATTTAAGTGGCTTTCAGCCCGGCGTGCATTTGGCGTCGTATCGTCAAAAAAGATCCGCAAACCGTGGCTGGGCCGCATTGCAAAAACGCTTTGGCTCCGTACTGGGCGGTTTGGAACATCGAATCGAACGGGTTGACCTTGGCAATGGAAAAGGGGTGTTCTATCGCCTCAAGGCCGGTCCCTTGCCCAGCAACAATGCCGCCAAGGCTATGTGCCGCAAACTTAAGGCCAAGCGCCAGTATTGTGACCCCACCACCATCAACTTTGGTTGAGCTGATTTAGCAAAAACAAAAACGGCGCCGGAAATTCCGGCGCTGTTTTTGTTTGTCCGGGACCTGGTGTTAGTTCATCGTGGGGGCGGAACCGCCGCGGGGCGATACGGTCAGCGTGATGCGTGATCCCGTAATGGAAGCTTTCTCAATCTGTATGGAAAGCACACGACCTTGGCGCTCATAGGTCAACACACTGACCGGTGCGCGCACGGAGGTCACTTCCAGCCAGCCGAATCCCGTCAGTTCCTGTTTGTAGAAATCAAACATGGCATTGTTGCTGTGTCCCGAATCCAGACTCAATTGCCCATACCAGGTATCGCCGCTGCCAAAAATTAAGGTCCGCGAGTTGTCCATGTTGGCTTTGCTCGGCACGGGGATGTCGGGAATCGGTTGAATGCCTTTTGTGGCGTTTGCGTTGCACCCGCACCGCCGCTCTGTGCTTGGGCCGGCGCATCCATAGAATTGGAGGTTGGGGTAAGCCCCGTTCCTTGGGTGCAGGCTCCAAGTATGAGGGCCGATGCCCCGACAATGAGCAGATTCGAATGCAATCTCTTTATCATTTTCGTAATGGTTCCCTAAAAAGGATCAAAGTAGTGGAATTTCGTTGTCGTCAAACCTATATCATCATCGGGCCTTGGTCCACGCCCCCGAAGCCTTGTTTTACATAGGGTGTGGCGCTATAATGATCGGCTCAGCAGGCCTGAATTAGACGCTGTATTCGAACAAAATGAAAATTCCTGCACTTTTTGGAATTTTTAGGTTTGACAAACCTCTCATGTGGGCCTAAAAACCGGCCTGTCGCAACGAACAACGTCACCCGGCGAATTGCTGGAGACACTGAGTTGGTTGCGGTTTTTAGTCCCTGGGTCTTCGGATCTGGCGAGCTGCAGACAAGCTTCTGCAGGGACATTGTTCTTTGACATTGTGGATGTTTTGGAAGAGATGCGCAGGCGGCGGTCATTTGGGTTTGAGCCCATACCGGAGCTGTTCGTAAGAACTTAAATGTGTATCGTTCTTATAACTCAATTTGGGCCGATTTCGGTTGGCCTAGGTTGTGTACATATATGTAACGTTTGTGCATTTGTGGTGAGTAACTTCGGTTTCTTATCATATCTGTCAATTTTGAGTAATTATGAGCAGGTCTGTTTGTTTATTCACTTTTAGTGGATGAAACAAGTCAACTTGAGAGTTTGATCCTGGCTCAGAACGAACGCTGGCGGCATGCCTAACACATGCAAGTTGAACGAGAAATCACCTTCGGGTGAGAGTAGAGTGGCGCA
>JAESUA010000292.1 GCA_016763255.1 Magnetovibrio sp.
GGCGTATATGTTCATATACTTCATACAGATCACCCGCAGGCATGAAGAGATATTTTTATCGTTTGCCACCAAACACTGGTCATGGATGCGCGTGATCATTTGCGGCAAGGTCAGATTCATCCTGTCAGACATATCTTCAAGCACAGTCCAAAAGACTTTTTCCAGCCGTATGGTGGTGCTGTGGCCGTGAATGCGAAAACCGCGCTTTTCCGGCATAAATTCGTTCACTTGGTCGGTCGAACACGCATCAAACATATGCCCAAGAAAATTTTCCGGTTCAATTTCGATAAAAATTGACATGCCATGAAACCTTTCTTTTGGGGGAAATAACATCATACTTTTAGCATGTTACACTAAATTACGGCACCCCTAGCGATTGTTTTTTTGGTTGTGTTAGCAATAATTACTACCACCCGCTTTTCCAACCAGCCTAAGCTTTTTTTCAACGCGGCGGAAAAACCGTCCAAAACAAAAACAACCAAGTGGGGAGGTTTCGGCCTATGGAGTTTTTCAAAAAGACTCTCGATCCGGTCATCGCATTGATGGCCATCGCCATTCTCGATATTTTTCTTTTTCTCGTCGTCGGTGCCTGGACCGTCGGCGGCGGTGAAACCATGATGACCGGTCTGATCGCCGAACTGTTCATGGGCGACGACCTCAAACGGCTGCCATTTTGGAACCTCGTATTCGTTCCCGATGCCGGGTATTGGAAAATTTACATCAGCCTCGGCATGTTGTTTGGGGCCTTTGTCGGCGCCAAACTGAGCAACGAATTTTACCTACGTTTTCCGCGTCGAATGTCGGAATGGGTGATGATTACCATCGGTGGCTTGTTGATGGGCATCGGCATTCGCTTGGCGTTCGTCTGCAATGTCTCAACCTTCTTCGGCTTGACCCCGCAAATGAACCTTGGTGGTTACCTCGCCATTTCCGGCATCGTCGCCGGGGCCTGGGTCGGTTCTAAGATTTACAAAAAAATACTGGAGGGCTGAGACATGTCTGTGATTGGCGAATGCATCATTGCTTTCATTTTTGGTTCCGCCGTCGGCTTGCTGGTGCAACGTTCACGGTTTTGCAACACCGCCGCATTGCGCGACGCGATGCTGTTTAGCACCTATCGCAATACCAAGGCTTTGTTGGTGGCGATGATGGTGTTGACCTTTGGATTTACCTTGTTCATGACCTTTGGCGAAGGCAAACCCATGCAGTTTGACGTTGGCCTCAATACCTTTGCCGGGCTGTTTATCTTCGGCGTCGGCATGGTTTTGGCCGGGGCGTGTACCGTCTCGACGTGGGTCAAGGCCGGCGAAGGCAACATCGGCGCGGTGTGGGCTTTGATTTTCACCTTCGTCGGGATGTTTCTTTTTTCATTGGTGTGGACGGTGGATTTTTGGCCCCCCGCCGCCGCCAGTATGACCGGTGAGCCGAACCTTGAAGCCTTGCAGTTGGGCTTTGCCAACGCCGCCACCTTGCAAGAAAAATTTGGCATACCGGCGGTGGTCTTTGGCTTGATCCAGGTGGCCGTGCTGTACGCCATTTACCGCGCCATCTTGCGCAAAGAAGCCCGCCAAGCCGGGCATCATCGTGACGTGGCCAAAAGTCATGTGGCCATAACTGCGGCCCCAGCTTCAGCCCCCGTCAGCGATCCGGCATCTGCCGAATAACATTTTAAGAAAGACAAACACCATGGGATTTTTCAGCAAAAAAACAAAGCCACAAACCGCCGCAGTTAGCCATGACGTCACCCTAGGCGATGGTAACACCTACACCGTTGCGCAGGTCATCGATTGCATCGGCGACAGTTGCCCACGACCGCAATTGATGACCAAGAAGACCGTCGGCCAAATCGACATCGGCCAGGTGGTCGAAGTCTTGGTCGACAATCCGTCCTCCATGGAAGCCCTGCCGCCGATGTGCGATGAGATGAGCGCCACCCACCTGGAAACGGTCAAAGACGCGCGTTGCTGGAAAGTTTACATCCGCAAAGATTGATTCGCAGCAAAGCCGATTGGGAGAGGGGAGATAACATGTACAAATCTGTGATGAGCCTTTACGCGTGGGGTGCGCTGCTGATTTCGGTGGGGTCAATTGCGGCGATGTTAATCACCCCGCCGCAAAGCCTGCGCACCGACCGTGATGGGGTGGCGCATTTCACCCCCAAGGTCGAGCACCCAGAAACCGGTGATGCGGTCAGCGTCAACACATTGATCCGCCATTATCGCGGCGATTGAGGAGAGCCTTGCACTATGGATATTGAAATCATCGCACTCATCGTCACGGCCGTGCTGGCGTTCGGCGTTATGTACATCAGCTTTCTCAAGGACACCTTGTGATCATGCCCAAAGATAGGAGCCATCCTCATGGATAGAGACAGTCTAATTTTTTGCGTCGGATCACTGGCGGTGTCTTTTTTGGTCGCCTATGTGGCCTTTCCGTATGCTGCCATTGATGCCGAAATCATTGCCGCGTCGCAAACGCCAAAACCCTCCTATGAAATGGGTGAGGTAGATGTCGGCAACGGCTTTGGCGCATTGCCGGTCGATGAATTGATGACCTATTACGTTGAGAATCCACCAGCCGTTACCGCCGCAGGTGCGGCCCCGGAAATTCGCTTTGGGGGCTGCTGATCAATGTATGGCCCGGTGTTGAGTGTTGGTTTGGCGTTAGGTCTGGTGTTGTCTTTGAGTGCCAATGTTCATGCCCGCGACGATGCCAGCCTGAGCGTGGTCAGCATGCTGCCTGCTGCGGCTCAAACCCAGGTTATCGATATTCGAGATTTGCAATCCTGCTCGGCCGGATCCCTCCCCCGAGCGCGATGTTTGCCGGTGGGGCATTTTGTTGACCCCACCGGCAAACGCATTGGCTTTCATGCCATGCGCTGGCTGTTGGGCACCATCGGATTAAGTGGTGAAGAAACCGTCTTGGTGATTGGCGACAACGCCACCGACAGCCAAATGGTCGGAGCGCTTTTGCACCAGGCAGGGCAACGCCGGGTGCAAATGTTTGACAAACCTTTTGTCGCACCGCCAAGCGCCCCATCCGGCGAGCCACGCAGCATGAGTCGCGAAACGGTTTTTATCGCTCCCATGCGCGATGACACATATTGAAACAAGGAAAGTCCCATGGATGTTTTGTTGCACCTCACCACCCCCGACGCGGCTAAGCTGGCCGCTCCGCTGGGCCAGGCGCTCACCCGCAGCGGGGCGTCGTGGGGCTGTTTTCTGACCAACGATGGCGTGACGGCTTTGGACAATACAGAATTTCTGAGCGCCTGTGCCGACGCTGAGCGTGTGGCGGTGTGTGAACATTCATGGGATCTGCACATGACCGGGCAGTCCTGTCCGGTAGAAAAGGGTAGCCAAACCATCAACAGTGCACTGATGGCGCAAGCCGCCAAAGTGATCAGCCTTTAAAGGACCGCATGACATGAGTGCAAAATCTATTCTTGTTTTGGGCCGGCGCAATCACACCGAAGCGATGCGGGTGGCGGCGGGCCTAACCATCGTCGGCAACGACGTGCGCTTGATCTTTATGACCAAGCCGGTCGCCGATACCGCCGCCAGCGCAGAACAGGCCGAACTTTTGGACCTGTCCGACATCATCCCCGAAACCACCGTTCAAGAAATGGCCGACGATTTGACCTTCTTGGATTGCGATGCCTTAGGCCAGGCAATCGCCAACAGCGATCGCGTGGTCAGCCTTTAAGGCCAAAAATAAAAAGTCGGAGATACCACCATGGTGAGCATTTTAGAATTAAACACAGGCTTGTTTCCCGATGCCGATACGGTGGCTAAATCCATCGTCACACGACAAGGGATCGACCAGGTTATTCGCTTGGACGTCAGCAACCTGAAAACCGACGAAACAGAGCACTGGGATGCCGCGGCTGCGGCGATCATCAGTGCCGATTTGATTGTCACATTGTAGCGGGCAAACCGCTATGCCGAGTTAAATAAAGGGAGCTTTTAATATGATCAAAGCAAAACGAGTTCTGGGGAATTGGCTGGGCTTTGCCTGTGCCGCACTGATCGTCTTCACCATTGGCAGCGCCAAAGCCGCCGAACCGCTGGTCAATGTAGACTGGGTTAAAGCCAACTCCACCAAAGCCGGTGTGGTAACCATCGATGCACGCGGCAAATCAGATTATCTGCGCGGTCACATCCCCGGCGCGGTCAACACAAATTATGGCAAAGACGGCTGGCGTGTGTCCAAAAATGGCGTACCGGGGATGTTCCCCGATGACACCACCAAACTGGGCGCAATGATTGGCGGCTTGGGCGTCGACAACGCGTCCCATGTTGTGCTGGTGGCACCGGGCAACAGCTCGTCCGATATGGGCATTGCCACCCGCATCTACTGGACCTTTAAAGCCTTGGGTCATGACAATGTGTCGATCCTCAATGGTGGCATGAAGGCCTATTTGGCGGCCAAAGACAAAGCCGGCAAACCCACCAATGCGTTAGAAAAAGGCCCCGCCAAAATCAGCGCAAAAACCTTTACCATCGCCCTGCGTAAAGACATGATCCCGTCAACCGCCGACGTCAAAGCGTCGTTGGATGCCGGTATGTTCATGGTCGATAGCCGCACCAACGATCAATATGTGGGCGTCAACCGTCACGGAAAATCCAAGGCCAGCGGCACCATTCCCGGTGCCACCGACCTGCCGCAAAACTGGTTGACCGAAAACGGTGGCGGTATGTTCCGTTCCAAAGACACCATCACTGCGCTGTATAAAGCCGCCGGTGTGCCGACGTCTGGCGAGCAGATCAGTTTTTGCAACACCGGCCATTGGGCGTCGATCGGCTGGTTTGCCTCTTCGGAAATCCTCGGTAACAAAGACGCAAAAATGTATGATGCGTCAATGACCGGATGGACTGCGGCAAACATGCCTATGGAAGCCAAAATTTCGTTAAAATAAACAACCACACAACAGGGCCCTTATGGCGTTCAAGACCGATAAACACCTAGGGTCCAACTCTGCGACTGCGGTGCTGTACAGCATCGCAGTCGTTGTTGTTTTGTATTTTGCGGGGCCGCGGCCAGCGATCTCTGGCGATCCCCAGGCGCGCATCTTGGCGGCTGAACTTCTTATTGTTCGCGCCGACCTGTCACGTCTTCATGGCGACACGCCGTTGCCGCCGGCCCATGTTCGCGGCCTCAACGATCGCATCAAAGGGGCATTGGGGGTTTTGCCATGGTTGTTGCGCCAAGCCGACGACCCAACGGGTGCGGATCAACTTGTCAGCACTGCCAAAGATAGCCTCATCGTTACCTTGGCGCGGCTGATCAAACGTCACCCCCTCGACCTCACCGCTTATAATCCGGCCCACCTCAGCGCCAGTCAACGCCGGGAATCCTTCGCTATTCATGATGCCTATTGCGCCAACTGCCATGATGATGCCGGACCAGGCGATACC
>JAESUA010000293.1 GCA_016763255.1 Magnetovibrio sp.
AAATCACCGCCAACCCCACCGTGCGCAAGGTGTCGTTCACCGGCTCCACCAATGTCGGCAAGTTGTTGATGAAGCAATGTGCCGACACGGTCAAAAAGATGTCACTGGAACTGGGCGGAAATGCGCCGTTTATCGTTTTTGACGATGCCGATTTGGACGCCGCCATCCATGGCGTGATGGCGTCAAAATACCGCAACACCGGCCAGACCTGCGTGTGTGCCAATCGTATCTATGTGCAAGACAGTGTCTATGACGCCTTCACCGCCAAGTTGGCAATCGCCGTGAAGGCCATGAAGGTCGGTCAAGGCTTTGAGGACGGCGTGATGCAAGGCCCGCTGATCAATCAGGCGGCCCTTGAAAAGGTCGAACGCCTGGTCGCCGACGCGGTGGACAAGGGCGCAAAGGTGGTTGTGGGCGGCGGTCGTCATGAGTTGGGCGGTACGTTTTACACCCCGACCATCTTAACCGGCGTGACCAGTGAAATGGATTGCGCCCATGAAGAAATCTTCGGCCCGGTGGCACCGCTTTATCGCTTTAGTGATGAAGCCGACGTGATCGCAAAGGCCAACGACACCAACTGTGGCTTGGCGGCGTATTTTTACGCCCGCGACGTGGGCCGGGTCTACCGTGTCGCCGAAGCGTTGGAATACGGTATCGTCGGCATCAACGAAGGCATCATCTCCACCGAAGTTGCGCCGTTTGGCGGTGTCAAAGAATCCGGCTTGGGCCGTGAAGGCGGCAAATACGGAATCGAAGAATTTGTTGAGGTCAAATACCTGTGCCTGGGTGGTATTTAGGTGTTTAGTCCCGCCATTTGATGGATCAGATCGCGACGCAATCGATTGGGGTTATTTGTCTTTCGTAAGGCATCCTTTCTTTCCACCGTGGCAATGGCGGCGTTATGCGCAAGCGTTTCCACGTGTTGCAATTAAAAATAATGACGCCCTTTTACGGACAATCGGTTTCACAATAGCAGCATCGGATAGGCCAGTATTTTTGGAGCCGACGAGGACGTGATTGAAGTGCACCTCGCGCCCGGTGTGACCGGCACGGTTGCTCGTGAAAAGATCAATAATGTGGTGGTCCAAAAACCAAAAAATATCGGTCGTTATGAAGTCAAGCTGGATACCAACGGTCGGTGAAAAACAAGACGCTCATCTCGTGAAATGTATGTTTGAGTGCACCCTACGTGCATGAAGGGTCTTTGCGAACGCAGAAAGACGTGATCATATTCTATAATCGCGGGGGCTTGAAAAACCCCGGACAGGATCTAAGCATAAAGCCATTGGGGATGACGGATGCTGAGATTTACGATCTGGTCAGATGTTTGGGACATTCTAACCAGCGATAACGTTGACGAGTTAATCGGCGACGTGTGCAGCGAGAAAGTCGGTAATCCAACGCATTGATCATCCTTGAAGAGATGACGGGTTTGATTGCTTAAAAAAACGGGAGAGTTTAGGGGGAGTCCAGCAATGGGCCGCTTGGTGTTGTTTGCGCCAAGTGGTGTTTTGCTATTCAGAGGGAGTTTTAATGTTGATAGTTCGACGGCTGCTATATCTGTCGGCGCTTGCAGAGGAAAAACACTTCGGCCGTGCGGCTGAAAAGTGCAATGTCTCGCAACCGACCTTGTCCAGTGCGATCCGCCAGTTGGAGGAGGAGCTGGGCATACCCATCGTCCATCGCGGCCACCGTTTTTCCGGCTTTACCCAAGAAGGCAAACGGGTGTTGGAACACGCCAACCGTGTATTGTCCGAAAGCGTCAAGCTGAAAGAAGAACTCAGCCAGATGCGCGAAGGCCTTGCCGGCAACCTGCGCATCGGCGTGGTGCCATCGGTGCTACCGATTGCGGCGTTGGTGACATCGCGATTTGGCAAGAACAATCCCGGTGTCTCGATCAATGTGATCAGCCGCAGTGGCAAAAGCATTCTCAGCGGTTTGGAAGATTTCTCCCTCGATCTGGGGATTTCGTATCTTGATGAGACACGCATGGCAAAGATCAAAGAATTGCCGCTGTACACCGAAAACTTATCCTTGCTGACGCCGATTCATGGACCGTTTAGCGATCGCGATCAGGTGACCTGGAAAGATGTCGCGGGAACATCGCTGGTATTGCTCAATAAAAACATGCAAAACCGCCGCATCATCGATAAGGTGTTCGACCAAATCGGCTGTACGGTCGATCCGCAAATCGAAACCAATTCACTGATGAATTTGGCCGCCCATGTGCGATCTGGGGGCTGGTCAAGCGTTGTGCCACGCGAATGTTTTTCCTTTTGTTCGGAACCTCCTGGCACCCGCATGATCAAAATTGTCGAACCGGAAATATCTCATGTGATCGGTTTGCAGATGGCTGAAAGCCTGCATCCGTCCGTGGTTGTGGTCAATTTTTTTGAAGCCGCCGAAGAACTGGATATTGATGCCATGTTTGTTTAAGAAGGCGGTCTCTAAATGGTTCTATGAAGATACAAGAGCATCCCGAAATTAGGGGTGTTTTTGTATTTTTAGACTTCATTAAAAAAAGCTATCAAGTTATCAAAACAAATCATTTTCTTTGCTTGCCCAGATGTAGATAACTGGGATGAGCGGGGAAAGGTATACAATATAAAGGGTGTGACACGTTCTTGTGCGTTTCATGCACCATGACCCGAAAATTTTACTCACGCAGACGTGCGGCTTGCCCAAGGGCCAAACGCAGCACTGCAGCATGGAGAAATACTATGGACATCAAAGCCGCAGTCGCGTTCAAAGCCGGCGAGCCGTTGAGCATCGAAACGGTTCAATTGGAAGGCCCCAAGGCCGGCGAAGTCCTGGTCGAAATGAAAGCGACCGGAATTTGTCACACCGACGCCTTCACGCTGTCGGGTGACGATCCCGAAGGCATCTTCCCGTCGATCCTCGGCCATGAAGGCGCGGGCGTCATTGTCGACACCGGTCCGGGTGTGACCTCGGTCAAAAAAGGCGATCACGTGATCCCCTTGTACACCCCGGAATGTCGCCAGTGTAAATTCTGCCTGTCGGGCAAAACCAACCTGTGTCAGGCGATCCGCGAAACCCAAGGCCGTGGCGTGATGCCGGACGGCACCAGCCGTTTTTCAATTGATGGTGAGCCGATCTATCACTACATGGGCACCTCGACTTTTGCCCAATATTCGGTGATGCCGGAAATTGCCGTGGCGAAAATTCGCAAAGACGCACCGTTCGACAAGGTTTGTTATATCGGTTGCGGTGTCACCACCGGCATTGGTGCGGTGATCAACACCGCCAAGGTAACGCCGGGTTCCACCGTCGCAGTGTTCGGTCTCGGCGGCATCGGTCTTAATGTCCTTCAGGGTGCGCGCATGGTTGGTGCCGATATCATCATCGGTGTCGATATTAATCCGGCAAAGGTTGAAATCGCCAAGCAGTTTGGCATGACTCACTTCGTCAACCCCAAGGAAGTCGACAACGTGGTCGAGGCCATCGCCGACATCACCGACGGTGGCGTCGATTACAGCTTTGAATGCATCGGCAATACCACCACCATGCGTCAATCGCTGGAATGCTGCCACAAGGGTTGGGGCGAAAGCATCATCATCGGCGTCGCCGGTGCCGGTCAGGAAATCTCCACCCGCCCGTTCCAATTGGTTGTCGGTCGAGTGTGGAGAGGCTCTGCATTTGGTGGCGCACGCGGTCGCACAGATGTGCCGAAAATTGTTGATTGGTACATGGACGGCAAAATCGATATCGACAGCTTGATCACCCACAAAATGCCGCTCGAAGACATCAACAAGGGCTTCGAATTGATGCACAGCGGTGAATCCATCCGCGGCGTGGTTGAATTTTAATAAATTTCCCTGGGGCTATCTATGTAGCCTCATCCCCCAGCGTCCGGAAGTATCTCCCCCCCATGGTACTTCCGGACGTTTCTTTCCGGGTTTTAAGACGAGAATGTAATGACCTTAAACAAGATCAAAGAGCATAGGTGTCATGGCGGCCGGACGGTCTATTACAGCCATTATTCCGAAGCCGTCAGCGGTAATATGAATTTCGGCGTGTTCTATCCGCCACAAATGAGTCAAGACAGCAAGCTGCCTGCGCTGACCTACCTTGCCGGCCTGACCTGCAATGAAGAAACCTTCCTCATCAAAGGTGGGGCCCAAGAATACGCCGCCAAGCACGGCATCATTTTGATTGCGCCCGATACCAGCCCACGCGGCGCGGGTGTAACTGGCGAAGACGACGGTTGGGACTTCGGCACCGGCGCAGGTTTTTACATCAATGCCACGCGCGGAGACTGGGCCAAAAATTACCAGATGGAAAAATACATCACCAAGGAACTTCAAAGCATTATGAAGACCTGCCTGGGTGTCGATATCGAAAATCAGGGCATTTTCGGTCATTCCATGGGCGGGCATGGCGCATTGACGCTGGGCTTCAAGCATCCCGAAATTTACAAAAGTATCTCGGCATTCGCGCCGATTTGCTCACCGACCTATTGCCCTTGGGGTGCCAAGGCATTTTCCGGCTATATCGGCAACGATCATGCCGATTGGAAGCAGCATGACGCGGTTGAACTGATCCGTGGGATGGACAAAAAACAGTTCAAACCGGTTTTGGTCGATCAAGGTTTGGCAGATGAGTTCCTCAACGAGCAGCTCAAACCCAACTTGCTGGAACAGGTCTGTGCCCAAACGGATTATCCATTGGAGCTGCGCTATCAGCAGGGCTATGACCACAGCTATT
>JAESUA010000294.1 GCA_016763255.1 Magnetovibrio sp.
CAAGTGATGATGGAGGGTGATTTGGATGCCGCCACCCGCGCGCGGCTGTTGGAGATCGCCGACAAATGCCCGGTGCACAAAACCTTGCATTCCGAGGTCAAGATCGTCACCCGCGAGGGGACTTGGTCTTAATTAGCCCCAAAACCGTCCCGACACGCCGATGCCGATGACCACCAGGCCGAGGATTAAATTGGTGGTGACGATGCGTCGGATGATCGCTAGGTGGGTCGCGCCATTGGGCCAATCCTCGGCCTGGACGGCGGCCTTGAATAGGCTGAACGGGCGTACGAACAAGTACACGTACAAGATCACCATCACCCAGCCCAATCCATGCATGAGCGTGACATGATAACCGGCCGCTTCAAATCCGCCGAAATCGACGAACACCATGACGTAACCGCTCAGTGGCAAGATGATGACGCTGAGCCACACCCAGGTGAAAAAACGCGGCAACACATGGCTCCACACCCGCAAGCGGGTGGGGCCGTCTTCTTCCATCAATGAAGGCCTCAGGGCGGTATGGGCGAAAAACATCCCGCCGACCCAGATCACTGCCGCCAGGGTGTGGGCGGTGCTGGTGATGGGAAACAGAAAATCGATCAAGTCCATGGCAGGCTCTTCCCTCGTGCATTGGTTCACTCAATGATTTTGTAGGGGAAACATGCTCACTTTGGAAGCGTTTAAGAAAAACGTTCCCAACCCAAACCATCAAGATCGATTTGTGGGGCGCGGCCGGCGACCAGATCGGCGCTCACACGCGCGCTGCCCATGGCCATGGTCCAGCCGAGCATGCCATGGCCGGTGTTGAGGATGAGGTTTTCTTGGTGCCCACGGCCCAGCACCGGAACGCCATCCGGGGTCATTGGACGCAGGCCGGTCCAATATGTGGCATTGGTGCGTTCTGCCGCGCGGGGGAACACCTTCAGCGCATTGTCCAGCACGATGCGTGCGCGTTGATCATCCAGGTTGGTATCATAGCCATTGAATTCCAACATGCCGGCAACACGCAGCTTGTTGCCCAGGCGTGAAAACACCAACCGGTGTTCTTGACTGGTGATGCTGACCTTGGGTGCCATGGCATCATCGATGACCGGAACCGTTACGGAATATCCCTTGGTCGGATAGATCGGCAACTTGAGGCCCAAGCCCCGCATCAGCATTGGGCTGTAGCTGCCCAGCGCCATGATGAAGACGTCGGCGCTGACCGGCCCCTGATCGGTTTCCACCGTGCTGATTTTCGAGCTGTCTTTGGTGAAACCTTGAACGGTGGTATTGAATTGAAATTCAACACCACGTTTTTCACAGCGTTGGGCCAGCTCTTTGGTGAAGGTGTAACAATCGCCGCTTTCGTCGCGTGGTGTGTAGATGCCGCCTGCGATCAACAGCGCGCTGTGGGCCAGGGATGGTTCAAGCTTGATGCAGCCCTGGCGATCAAGCATCTGTTGCTGGGCACCAAGCTCCTTCATGGTGTGCGCCCTTTCCAACGAACGATCGAAGTCCTTGGGGTCTTGGTAGATGTTGAGGATGCCGGTGGTCAGATGATCAAAGGCGATGGTTTCCCGGCTTAAGGTTTGCGCCATGCGCTCACGCGAGTATTGCGCTATCCGCAAGATCCGCGCGGCATTTTCCCAAAAACGTGGCTCTGACGAATTGGCCAGGAACTTTAGCGTCCACGACCACAAAGCCGGATCCAAGCGCAGGCGATACAGCAGCGGTGCATCGTGCTTGCCCAGCCATTTGAGTGCTCTTTTGATGGCCCCGGGGGCGGCCAAGGGCTCGCCATGATCAGAAGACAGCTGGCCGCCGTTGGCAAAACTGGTTTCCAGTGCCACGTCATCGCGTCGATCGATCACGACCACGTCATGACCGTCACAGGCAAGCTCATACGCGCTGCACACGCCGATTACACCCGCGCCGAGAACCACGATGTTCATAACGTACCCGCTTAATGTTATTAGCTCCGTTAGTTTTGTAAGGGCTGATAGGTCAGAAGTCTACGCCGACTTTCACGATTTGCCCTTCTTGCGAGCCAACGAATACGGTCTTGTTGTCGCCCGTGGTGCAGACAAAAAAGCGGGCGTTGAACGGCAGGTCGTAAGACTTCAGCTCGTCACCGTTTGTGCGATCCAGGATATGCAGGGTGTCGCGCATGTCCAAGGCGTAGACCACTTTGTCGTCAGCAATCAGTTCGGCCATGAAGTGGCCCCACTCTTTGAGGCCCGAACTGGCCCGGTGATCGTCGGTTAAATGACGCCAACGCATATAGCCGTTGCGCACGTTGAGCGAATAGATCCATCCGGTGGGCGACCAAAAATAGGTTTCGTTATCGCTGACCATATGGCTGTTGATGAAGTTGCCGCCGTAAAAACGCCACTTAACTTCACCGTTATCGATCTTGATGCCATAGAGGTCATCCTTGTATCCGCCGGCAACCAGGATGTCTTGGCCGCGAGAATCTTGGGCGATATAGAGCTGACGCAAATACTGCCAGGTGTTTTTTCCGGTGTTGTTCTTCCACACCAAGGATCCGTCGTTGATGTCGATGGCGTAAAGGTTGCCGTCACCAGGACCCAGTAAAATCCATTTGTCTTGATAGGCGATGGGCGGATAAGCGATCAGGCGCGGGAGCACGATTTCGAATTCCCACAGCTCCTCACCGGTTTGGGCGTCGAAGGCTTTCAGCCAGCTGTCGAGGCCGACCACGACTTTCCCAGCAGCGATCAGCGGCACGCTCAATTGTGCGTCGTCACCGGCCGTGTAATTCCACAGGGTTTTGCCGGTTCTGGCATCCAGCGCAGCCAAGCTTTTGCGCCCCGCCACCACCATCACACCGTTGCTGAGACGCGGGCGAAAATGCGATGGCGTGGCAAGCTTGGTTTGCCACAGCTGCTTACCATGGGTGTCCCACATTTCTGCGGTGGTATCGCCGGACAGATAGATCGAGTCAGCGGTGCAGGTGAACGGGCGCAGGCGGGTGTTGCCGGTTTGCCATTCACCCAAAATCGTTGCGGGTTCGTCGGTTGCGCGCTGTAATTCGCTGGGGGGACGGGGTTCGGCTTGGGCCGTGGTGGCCAATAAAGCCACACCGCCTAAGGCGAGCAGGGTGATGCAGAACGTTTTGCTGGCCGCAAAGCACAAATGTTGGGAGAGGAATAAACCCATGAAAGCCGTCCATTCGATCGTATACAGGAATTACTAAAACATGAAAGAGGGGAGCTGGTTGCCCAGCCCCCCCCATCAATTCAGCGCTTAAGGGGGCCTATTTGCACTTGGCACCCTGATCAACCCAGTTCATGAGAATGTGTAGGTTGTACGGATCGCGGTCAGCATCCGATGCGATGCCCAGGGGCATGCGATTTTCGCTGATGCGCAGCCACAGTTTGGATTTTTCTGGCTTGCCGGCATAAACAACCATCACCGGCGGAAGACCTTCTGCGGCACGAGCGATGGAATCCGCACCCTTTTCGACGATGCCTGCCCAGCTGCTGAGGTCGAGTTCGTGGAAAGAGGGCGGTTCTTCATTGGACATGTGGCAGTCGGTGCACTTGGTCTCGCCACCAAAAGCCCCGGCGGTGCTAAACAACGGCAAAACATTCTTTTTGAAGTTTGCGTCGTTTTTGATGCCGTTATCGATCCAATCCAGCACGATGAGGTGGTTTTTGGTGCTTGATGGATAGGACGGCGAAATGCCGAGCGGCATGCGGTTGTCACGAAGTGAGCGACGCATGGTGCCGCCCTTACCCTTGCCCGGCGTCACGAATGTACCGTTCACGCCGCCTTTGAGGATGCCGTCGCAGCTCGAAAGGTCAAGGCCGTTATAGGCTTTGGCAGAGTTGTGGCAAACCACACACGCAGCGCCTTCGCCAAAAGCGTTGTCGGTGCGCATCAACGTGGCGATGCGCTCATAAGAGATCGGAACGTTGGCGTTGATGGCCGTGTCGAAGACAGCCTGAACGTGCTGATCCAGCTCTTCGCCATCTTGGGCCATAACCGAAGATGCGGTGATGGCCATACCAATTGCAATCGTACCGGCCAGCGCCGCAAAACCCCAGTGCTTAGCCGTGGAAAAGGTGTGAAGTGTTTCCATGATTGGGTTAATCCCCCTGCTGATATATGTGTCAAAAAAAGTGGTGGTTTACGAATAATCCTGACAGACACTTAGTCACATCAGGGTGCATCCCTCCCGAAACGCGTTCTTTATCAATATGTAAGTTAAAATAATTTAAAGGTAGAATTTCGCTTATGCAACCATGGAGTCTAAGGTGGTGGGTGTTTTATGTCGCATAGGTCGGGTTCGTACAAACATTAAATTGAATCTTATGAAGGAGCCATTGCCCTGAGGAGGAGATTGATTCGAAGTCCGTTCTAAGACAACTCAAGAGGTATCTGCTAAGTTAAATTGGTATTGCACGTCTTTCGGGGAAGGTTTAAGTGGGGAATGGAATTATTCAGCGTATCGGATATGTACAATGCGGACCGCCTTGCCATGGACTGTGGCTCAACGCGATTGCAGCTTATGGAATCGGCAG
>JAESUA010000295.1 GCA_016763255.1 Magnetovibrio sp.
AACAATCGCTTGGTTGCGCGCGGTGAAGTGGTGGTGGTTGAGGATCGTCTCGGCATCACCATGACCGAAATCATCAAGACCGATCGTACTTAGAAATGCTCAATTTTGAACACACCTACTGGCTGAAGCGGTAAAGAGACGAGCTGATATGGCGGATAGCACCATCCACATCACCAAGGCCAAAGCGGCAACCGACATCGCTACGATTGTTGGCCTGCTTGGGGCATTTGGTTTTGTCATTTACGCGATTGTATCCGGCGGAACGCCGGGGTCGTTCATCAATGGTCCGGCCATTTCCATCGTTCTGTTCGGTACCCTGTTCGTCACCATGATGTGTTTTTCCCTGCAAGAGATGGGGCGCTCATTTAAAATCATCCTCAAGACCATTTCCTACACCTCTCGTGATCCATCAGAAGCCGCAATCCAGGTCCTACAAATCGCCGAATTGGCACGCCGCCAGGGTGTTTTGTCCTTGCAAAGTGTCTTGGCCCAGCTGGAAAGTGAACCGCTGCTGCACAAAGGCATGACCATGGTGGTGGATGGCACACCAGGTGAAGAGGTTGTGGCGATCTTGAAAAAAGACATGTTTTCAACCGTGCTACGTCACCAAAAAAGTGCCGGAATATTAAAAAAAGCCGCTGAGTTCGCACCTGCCATGGGATTGATCGGCACCTTGATCGGCTTGGTGCAGATGTTGGGCAATTTAGAAGATCCCAGTTCGATCGGTCCCGCAATGGCCGTGGCCCTGCTCACCACGTTTTATGGTGCCGTGCTCGCCAACATGGTGTTCTCGCCGATGGCGGCAAAATTAGACCGTAATTCCGCCGAGGAAAGCATGGTCAACAACATTTACGTCATGGGGGCCGCATCCATTGGCCGCCAGGAAAATCCGCGCCGTTTGGAAATGATGCTCAACAGCATCTTGCCACCGGCAAAACGCGTTGAATACTTCGACTGAGAAAGCTTAGCCTTATGCGATTGCTCATCATTGGAACTTTGTGCGGACAAGTCGGTGCGGCCAGCCAGATCGCAATGGCGCGTGGTGCCAAGGTCAATCATGTGGATACGATCGAAGCTGGCATAAGCTTCCTGCGCACCGGACGCGGCGCTGATTTGGTCCTCGCCGACGTTCAAGAAGATATCGCCGCATTGATCGGTGGGCTTGAGGCCGAGCGCATCTCCATTCCGGTGGTGGCGTGCGGCATCGGCAACGACACCCAAGCTGCGGTCCGCGCCATCAAGGCTGGTGCCAAAGAATACATCCCCCTGCCCCCTGACGCCGAATTGATCGGCGCGGTTTTGACGGCGGTGGCGGAAGAAAATACTGATTTCATTTTCACCGATGCGCGTATGAAAGAGGTCATTAAGTTGGCCGATCAGGTGGCACCGTCGAATGCATCGATCCTCATCACCGGCCCCAGTGGTACCGGTAAGGAAATGATGGCGCGCTACCTGCACATGAAAAGCAAGCGCCGTGAAGGTCCCTTCATCGCCGTGAACTGTGCCGCGATTCCGGAGAACCTTCTGGAAAGCGAATTGTTCGGTCACGAAAAAGGTGCCTTCACCGGTGCCATAGCACGCCGCATCGGCAAGTTTGATGAAGCCAATGCCGGCACCATCTTGCTCGACGAAATCACCGAAATGGAACCCCGCATGCAGGCCAAACTGCTGCGCGTCATTCAAGAACGTGAAATTGACCGCGTCGGCTCCAACAAACCGGTGAAGATCGATGTGCGCATTCTTGCCACCTCTAACCGCAACATCGAAGAACACGTCGCCAGCGGCGGTTTTCGCGAAGATTTGTATTTCCGTCTCAACGTCATGAACTTGGCCATACCGCCGTTGAAAGAACGTCCCGACGATGTCATTGCGTTGGCGCGACACTTTGCGGTCAAATACGCCGAAGCCAATGGCATGCCCGCACGCCCCTTAAGTGAAGAAACCCAGACAAAATTGTTGGGTTACAGTTGGCCGGGCAATGTGCGCGAACTGGAAAATGCCATTCACCGCGCCATTTTGCTCTCCACCGGTGATGTGATTGGTCCGGAAGCCATCTTGCTCAGCGATTCCCCCTTGGCGCCTGGAAGTGCCGCTGCGGCCAATACAGCCACCGGCAGCGATGCACAAAACATGGTTGGCAAAACCGTATCCGAAGTGGAACGCGAACTGATCATCAATACCTTGGGCCATTGCCTGGGCAACCGCACCCATGCGGCCAATATTTTGGGCATATCCATCCGCACCCTGCGCAACAAGCTTAAGCAATACAACCAAGACGGCTTCAACGTCCCATCCGTGGGCGGGGCCGTTGTTAATCGCCCTCTGGTTTGAATATCTCTGACACCGCAATAGGCACTTAAGCAACCCGACATGGCAGACGATAACACCCCCTCAACAGCCGCAGAAAACCCCTTTGGAGGGGTTTCCGCGCTCCTGAACGCGATTGCCAAGCGCGGCGACATCATGATGGCGCTGGGCGTGGCGGGCATCCTGGTGGCGCTGATTTTGCCCATGCCGACGTGGCTTTTGGATGCCGGCTTAGCATTCTCTATCACGTTCGCAGTGCTGATTTTGATGACCTCGCTGTTCATCGACAGACCGTTGGATTTCAACACCTTTCCAACCGTACTGCTGCTAGCCACCATGGTCCGGCTGTCGCTGAATTTGGCCTCGACCCGTTTGATTTTGTCCGACGGTCATCTGGGCACGGCCGCCGCCGGACAGGTTATTCAAGCCTTTGGTGGATTCGTGATGGGGGATAACTTTATTATCGGCATCATCGTCTTCATCATCTTGGTGCTGGTGAACTTCATCGTCATCACCAAAGGTTCCGGACGTATCGCCGAAGTTTCCGCGCGCTTCACCCTGGATGCCATGCCCGGCAAGCAAATGGCGATTGATGCAGATCTTTCGACCGGCCTGATCGACGAAGATCAGGCGCGCACCAGGCGCAAGGATCTTGAAGACGAAAGCACCTTCTTCGGCTCCATGGATGGTGCCAATAAGTTTGTCCGCGGTGACGCCATTGCGGGCATATTGATCACTTTCATCAATGTGGTTGCGGGCATGGTCATTGGCGTTGCCCAGCATGACATGTCATTTGCAGATGCCGCCAATAATTACACCAGACTAACCGTAGGTGATGGTCTGGTGACCCAAATCCCGGCGCTGGTGATTTCCACCGCCGCCGGTTTGATGG
>JAESUA010000296.1 GCA_016763255.1 Magnetovibrio sp.
TCATTTCCAGCGCAGATTCATATTCGCTGGCCGAAAACTTCTTCAGGAAGTCAGTGACGATCTCTTTATTTTGTTCGGTGCTCATGTGTATATCTCCAGATTGGTGTGGACCCTGATGGGCCACTCTTTATATAAATGCTTCAACTATATATGCCGGACTATTGGCTGGACACTTTGGCCAGTGATTCCGGGAGGCCAGAGCCCATCAAGTCAACAAAATTATCGCAATAAAAACGCTGCCTGGCGCTTTCCGACAGATGTTTGATAGAATTATCAAATCGCTTGATTGGGTCGCGCCCACCTTCTTTATGAGGGTAGTCTGATGAAAACATGCAAATCTCTTCACCGGACTGTTCAATGATCCAGCCGACGTCATCTACCGAATAAGGTGTTACTCGCACATGGCGGTTAACATATTCACTTGGCCTTAAAGAAAGTGATCGCAAACGCTCTTCAAACTTAAAATAAGCATCGTGCACGGTGTCCAGCTGCCGAATCCAGCTCGGCACCCATGCCGCGCCCTGCTCAATGACACCAAATTTGAGCCGAGGAAAGCGCTCCATAACTCCATCGATGATCATTGCGGACAAAGTTTGCATTACTGCGCGGGGTGCAACGACGATGGATACTGAATTAATTTCTTCCTGCTCACCGTGAGCGCTGTCTGGTTTGGGTAAACCATTGACGTAAATACTGGGATCGACGAGCTGCCCGCTAGTGCCAATGTGCAGAACGACGGGGATACCGGCTTCTTCTATTTGTGCCCATACCGGATCGAGGTCAACATGGCTGGGCGAATGCTCCTGGGGCGCACTGCATGAGATCATCAGTGCATTGGTACCACTGGCTATTAAATCCGCTGTGGCCTTTTGCGCTCGTTCGAAATCCCGCAGCGAGAGATAGCTTGCAGAAAGTAATCTGGGATCGGCAGAACAAAAATCCGCCATCGCCCGGTTACTGACTTCGGCCAGACGATATGCATAATCTACATCGTCGCCCAGAATATCAGCTTCATAAAGTGGTACCAGAAGGAAAGATGGAAACATCAACTGACTAACGAAACCCAATTGGTCCATCGCCTTGCCGCGATCATCGGCTGCGAAGGCCCCTAACGCGTCGTACAATTTGCGGGACATAAAATTAGCGTCATCGCTGGCCCGCTGCACAGGATCCGCTCTACGGGCAAGAATCTTCTCAAAATAACTGGGTTTCAGAAGCTCTGGCGTACCCAGGTCGACAGGCCCCATTCGATCACGCATTTCCCTATCGGCATATTTGAACAGCCAGTCTGGCGTCTCCATAAAATGACCATCGGCATCGTGAATTAACCGACCTTGCGCATAAGCCATCGCGTTGCTCCCATTCTTATTATGTTCAACAGGGTATTTTTGTTATTCAGACTTTAAGTATAGGATAACTTTCAAATTTAGGATAAAAAGACGGGTCCTTTAGGACAAATAGATAGAGCTTTTAAGATAAACAGGCGGGCCCGGTAGAACTCAATAAGAACGCGGCAAACCCATTTCACGCTCGGCAATGTAATTGAGCACCATTTCGCTGTTTAGAGGTGCGGTACGAAACAGGCGGACAATGGGATACAAATCAAAAATACCGTATTCCTTGGTAAAACCATTGCCACCAAAACACTGGAGCGACGAATCGACAGCAAAAATACCCGCTTCCGACGAGGCGTATTTGGCCATATTGGACTCTGTACCGCAGGCGTCGCCTCGATCAAATAACCAGGCCGCTTTACGCATCATTAACGATGCCAGCTCTATATCGGTTTTGGCTTTGGCGAGGGGATGTTGTAGTGCCTGATAAGCGCCAATGGGGCGATCAAACACTACCCGGTCATTGGCATACTCGACCGCACGCCCTAAAGCATAACGACCCAGGCCTGTACATACTGCACTGATAATAATGCGCTCAGGATTGAGGGATTCGAACAAGATTTCAAAGCCGTGATCAAGCTCGCCAATAATATTTTCTGGGCCGATATCGACGTCATCGAAAAACACCATGTATTTGTCTTCTGGCACTTCGATGGATATATCGATGGGATGAACTTCAATGCCTTTAGCTTTGGTATCAATCATGACGATGGTGAAGCCATCAGTCTTGCGCTGAACATCCTTAAGCGCCGTGCTACGGGTCACCACTAGCATATATTCGGCACACTCAGCGTCTGTAATAAAGGTTTTACGACCATTAAGTGTGTAGCGACCTTTGTCCTTTGTCGAACGCGTCAGGCTGGTGATATTCGTAGTATTGGTACCAGCATCAGCTTCGGTCACCGCAAAACAAAATCGAATATCACCCTTGCAGGCACCGGGCAAGTATTGCTGCTTTTGCTCTTCTGTGCCGTGATCTGAAATCAGCGACATCGACATCGTTGCGCCGACAATTAAACTGAGTAAGGGGATACCTTCGTTAGACAGCCCTTCCTGAAGCAAGGCCATTTCCAGCATGCCAAGGCCGGCCCCGCCGTACTCTTCTGCCACCATTAAGCCGACAAAGCCATCATCGGCAGCTTGCTGATACATCTCTGCAGGAAAGGCGTGTTGGCGAGCTTTTTCTACCCAGTACTTGCGATCAAACTGTTTGACCAGACTGCTACCGTATTCATAAATCATTCGCTGTTCGTCAGTTATAGCGAAATCCATGAGCAAGTTTCCTGTTATTTATAGGGCGATCCATGCGGGTCGTGTAACACCTTCTGTATATATTACTAAATTAATATAGCTAATATGAGCGAGGAAGTCCCATGCCTCTCTCGGCAATATTATTGAGCACCATTTCATTATTGAGCGGTGCGACTTTGAGTAAACGCGCAAAGGGATACAAATCAAAAATACCGTATTCTTTGGTAAAGCCGTTGCCGCCAAAACACTGTAAAGATGCATCTATAGCGTTCACAGCCGCTGAAGAAGCGCCAAACTTCGCCATGTTGGTATCTTCACTGCAGGGCCGTCCGTTATCAAATAGCCAGGCACTTTTGCGAGTCATCAAGGAAGCCAACTCTACTTCCGTTTTACTTTTGGCCAGAGGGTGTTGCAAGGCCTGGTAAGCACCTATCGGCCGGTCAAAGACGACGCGATCATTGGCATACTCAACCGCTCGATCCATAGCGTAACGGCCCATGCCGCAACACATAGCCGCCAGGATCAACCGCTCTGGGTTAAGCGATTCAAATAGAATATCGAAGCCTTTACCCATTTCACCCAGCACTTCGGTAGCGGCTACTTCGACATCATCAAAAAATATCTGGTACTGTTTTTCTGGCAATGGAATACTCATCTCAATAGGGTGCATCTCAATACCGGCGGCCTTAGTATCGACAATAACAATGGTAAAGCCATCTGTCTTACGCTCGACCTCACTCAATTGAGCACTACGCGCCACCACCAACATATAATCAGCGTCACCGGCATCAGTAATAAAAGTCTTGCGGCCATTAAGTTTATATCCACCATTACCATCTTCTTTCAGAGTGGTGCTGAGGCGGATAGTATTAGTGCCGGCATCTGGCTCGGTAATCGCAAAACAAAAACGAATATCTCCTGCGCAACCAGCGGGCAGATACTTTTGTTTTTGTTCTGGCGTGCCGTGAACACCGATGGGCCCGAGCGACATGGTTGCTCCTACCACCAGGCTTTGCAGCGGAATGCCCTTGTTAGCCAGACCTTCCTGTAATAGCACCATCTCAAGGATGCCCAGCCCCGAGCCACCGTCTTCTTCCGGAACCATGATGCCAACGAAGCCGTCCTTAGCCACTTGCTGATACATAAGGCTGGGAAATTCACGTTTTTCAGCGCAATCCAGCCAGTAGTCGCGACCAAACTCCTTGAGTAAATTACCGCCGTACTCATAGATCATTTGTTGTTCGTGACTAAGCGAAAAATCCATCAAACTTTCCTTTTAAATTTGAACATCAATCAGCAAATCTTTGAATATCGGAATTTGAATACCCTTACCTCAATGAACACTCGCCTCAATAGGATCTCGGCAGTCCCATGACATGCTCGGAGATATAATTTAATACCATCTCATTATTCAGCGGCGCAGTTTTAAGCAAGCGGACGAAGGGA
>JAESUA010000297.1 GCA_016763255.1 Magnetovibrio sp.
CGGTGATGGCCAGCGGCACCCGCTGGGTGGCCGCCGCTTGCTGCATGACGCCGATGACGGTGGGGCCATAGCCCTTGTCCCGGGCGGCGGGGATGAACTGTAAATCGACGATGCGCACTTCGGTTCCGCCGCTTTCCATCAACAGTCGGCCGATGCTGATGCCGACCTTTTCGATGATAAAGTGCGCGGCGTTGCCGAACGTTTCACCGTAGCCGGACTGCATGGCTTTTTCCTGCATGTCGACGATAGATTCCAAGTAGTCTGGATCGCCGTCGGCGGCGCGGATATCGTCGCGGTTGTCCTTAATCAGCTGTTTAACAAATTTTTTGTCGACGACGGTGTCTAGGCAGGGTCTGATCGACAGCCCTCCGGGCAAGTCACGCCGTCCGTGCAGGTTTTGCTTTGTCATATGTCCCCCTATATAGCGCGAATTTTCGCACCAAACGCGCCGCCTAAATCGCTAGCCACGATCCCAATGGGTATTGTTTGGTCAGCTTATACCGCCCATAGTTGAATATTTTGCGGGCCTAGGCAAGGGCTTCGGTTGAGATGGTTTTGATTCATTGGAACTGAGAAATCACAGCCCATTTTGCGCGTTCAAAATAATGACCGAGGTCAGTCACAGCGTGATAATATTCGGGCCCGCATGGTGCCGGTGTCTCTTGAGAACGACCCTTAAAGATTCTCGGCGATCAGGATCTCGATCCTAATTCTTTCCTGTGATGCGAGGGCTGATCGGTTCTCACATTTTGCGCGAAGGATACGTACGGCGCTGCGCACGAGGTGACCCGTATCTTGGGTGATAATCGCCGCAAGTGTGCCTTTTTTAAGAGCGCTGGTTGTCGATGGGGTGCGCTCATGGGCCAGTACGGTCAAATGCCTGTCATGACCAAGTCGCTCCATGGCCTCCAGAGGGACCCGTGCTTCAGAGCCGATGATATAAACACCAAGAAGGTTGGCATTGGCATTGAGCGTCGTTTCGATAATTTTATGTGTACGTTCAGGATCGCCAAAGGTTTCCAGCGAAGGCAGGATGGTAAGGTTCGAGAAAAACTGATTTGAGATCGCATCAAAGCCCAAGCGGCGTTCAAGGCTATCGCGTGATTGCATCGTATCGTTAATCACCGCAACGGTGCCCGTTCTACCGCATGAAAACCGCCCCATGAGGCGTCCTGCGGTCGCCCCCGCGGCACGATTGTTGATGCCGACAAAATTGTCTTTCTCGATGTCTTGCTGGTTGGCGATGAATGGAATTGTCATAATGTCACGCTCTCGCATGCGCTTTATGGCATCGCGAATTTGCGGCGTCTCGGGGGCCATAACGGCGACCCCATCGAAGTCTTTGGTGCTCACCTTGGAGAGCGCGAGCGCCGCTTTATGCGGGTCATGCTCGTCGATTCTAATCGCTTTGACCTCGATCATTTCGGCGCGCCAAGTAATATTTGCTTCACGAATTCGGACAAGAATTTCTTCTAAAAATTCATCTCCTTCCTTCGGTAAAACAAAGCCAAAACGATAACCGCGTTTGCGCGCGAGCGTCGCCGCTAATTGATTGCGTTCAAAGCCAATTTTCTTAATCGCATCGTTGACGGCGTCCACAGTTTTTTTGCGCACACCCGAACGCCCATTCAAAACGCGATCAACGGTTGCAAGGCTTACGCCGGCGGCTTTGGCAAGATCTTTGGTCGTTGGTCGCACGTTGCCTCTTCAGCTATCCATATGGTTGTTTTGATTTGATGTACTTTCGCCTGTTTTCGCAGAGGTGGCAAGTCAAAAGAGGTACGTACCTCAGATACACCTTGACCTGAGGTACGTACCTCACTAGACAGAATGGGTAAGAAATGATTCGTGGCGTAGCTGCTGCGTTCAACACTAGGGAGGTACTTTGCCATGAAGAAAAAAATTGCCGTAACAGCGGCCCTCATGTCGCTATCGATTGCCACAAGCGCAGCTCAAGCCGAAGAGTTAACACTGTGCTGGGCTGCCTGGGATCCGGCCAATGCTCTGGTCGAACTCAGCAAGGATTTTGAGGCCAAATCTGGTCACAACATGAACTTCGAGTTCGTGCCGTGGCCGAATTTTGCGGATCGTATGCTGAATGAGTTGAACTCTGGCGGCAAACTCTGTGATCTGATGATCGGCGACAGCCAGTGGATTGGCGGCAGCGCCGAAAATGGCCACTATGTGAAATTGAACGACTTTTTCGCAGCCGAAGGCATCTCGATGGATGACTTCATTCCTGCGACGGTGACCGGTTATTCGGAATGGCCCAAAGGTACGCCAAATTACTGGGCCCTGCCGGCATTTGGCGATGTGGTTGGCTGGACTTATCGAAAAGATTGGTTTGCGCGCCCGGAGCTAAAGGCAGAGTACAAAGAAAAATACGGCCGTGATCTGGGTGTGCCGGCGACCCTGGCAGAGTTGAAAGACATTGCTGAATTTTTCCAAGGCCGCAAAATTGACGGCAACAAAGTTTACGGTGCTGCGATCTATACCGAGCGCGGCTCGGAAGGCATCACCATGGGCGTGACCAATGCGCTCTACAACTACGGGTTTGAATATACAAATCCGAATAAGGCCTATGACATTGAAGGCTATGTGAACTCTAAGGGTGCCATTGAAGGGCTTGAATTTTATAAAGAGCTCTATGACGTCGGCACTCCTCCGGGCTCGTCCAACTGGTATATGGGCGAAACCATAGACGCTTACAAATCGGGTCAGGTCGCCATGCAGATGAATTTTGCATTCATTTGGCCGGGTGTGAACGCTGATCCCAATGTGGGTGGAGATAAGTCTGGCTATTTCGCCAATCCAGCAGGCCCTGCGGGTCAGTTCGCACAGCTTGGCGGGCAGGGCATATCGGTTGTAGCCTATTCCAAAAAACAAGACGCGGCATTGGAATACATCAAGTGGTTTGCGCAGCCTGAGGTCCAATCCAAATGGTGGAAACTGGGTGGTTATTCCGCGCTTAAGGCTGTGGTTGAAGACCCGGGTTTTGCGGCCAGCCAGCCCTATGCTCAGACCTTCCTAGACTCGATGGCCATCGTCAAAGATTTTTGGGCAGAGCCATCCTATGCGGAGCTTCTGTTGGCGATGCAAGCGCGTATTCATAACTACGTGATTGCAGGCAGTGGCACGGCAAAAGAGGCGCTGGATGGTCTCGTGAAAGACTGGAATGAAGTCTTTGAAGAAGAAGGTAAAATCTAAGCGACCCTCCCCCTAAGTTGGCGCGGCATGCCTCGAACGGCATTCCTCCCCCGGCAAGGTCA
>JAESUA010000298.1 GCA_016763255.1 Magnetovibrio sp.
GACCTCACGCACCGCGCGGTTTAGCTCTGGTTTGGGGGTGTTGGACTTCATGAAGCGCACCACCTTTATTGGTTGTACCGCAGACAGCCTGAACGCCATTGGGCCAGCGGCGGTGAAGCTGGCCAATGCCGAAGGGCTGCAAGCCCACGGATTGTCGGTGTCGATCCGTTTGAACAGCAAATAGCGCCAGGGGGCGGGGCACATGTCTGACGAAAAAGCCCGCATCAAAGAAATCCATCTCGACGAGCGCACGGTGGTGAACCGCACGGCGCAGGTCGATCATGAGCGCAAAGTCGCCATCTACGATCTGTTGGAAGACAATCACTTCGATCTTGTCGGTGGCCCCGAAGGCCCCTATGTGGTGCGCCTGTCGATCGAAGAAAATCGTCTAGCGTTTGATGTGCGCGACGAAAATGGCACCCCCATCAAGCGCTTTATGCTGGCGCTGTCACCGTTTCGCTCCATCGTGCGTGAATACCTGATGGTCTGTGACAGCTATTTTAAGGCCATCAAAACCTCCAGCCCGTCGCAGATCGAGGCCATCGACATGGGCCGTCGCGGGTTGCACAACGACGGTTCCGAAGTGCTCGAACAACGCCTCCATGAAAAGGTCGAATTGAACCACAATACGGCCCGGCGCTTATTCACCTTGGTGTGCGTCTTGCACATTCGGGCATAGGGGAGAGCTACGCGCATGTCCCTCCCCCATGCAATACCCGGTGCCGTACTTTTTTCCTGCACCATGAATTCCATCCGTTCGCCCATGGCGGCGGCGATTTTGCGCCATTTTCATGGCCGCGACATTTTTGTCGATTCGGTCGGGGTGCGCAGCAAAGAGGTCGATGGTTTTGCGATTTTTGTGATGGATGAAATCGGCATCGATATTTCTGGGCATCAAGCCAAGACCTTTGATGAATTAGAAGACAGCTCTTTTGATCTGGTGGTGTCGTTGTCACCCGAAGCCCAACATAAGGCCGTCGACCTGACCCGTTACATGGCGTGTGAGCTTGAATTTTGGCACACCTTTGATCCTTCAATCGTTGAAGGCGGGCGCGAAGAACGCCTGGAAGCCTATCGCATAGTCAGGGACGAATTGCTGGCGCGCATCAAAAAATACTTCCCATTGCCCACCGCATATGACGTTTAATGGCGAAAATGAGGCATCGTTGCTGAATAAACTTGACCTTTGCGGCGCAACTGTCCACTTATGGGGCCGCTTAGAGCTTAATTTTTATGAGAGTCTTATGGCTAAAGAAGAAGTCCTCGAATTTTCCGGTCTTGTTACGGAACTCCTGCCCAATGCAATGTTTCGCGTTGAGTTGGAAAATGGTCACGAAATTCTGGCGCATACCGCAGGTAAAATGCGTAAGCATCGCATTCGTGTACTCGCCGGTGATAAGGTCACGGTGGAAATGACCCCGTACGATCTGACCAAGGGCCGTATCACGTTCCGTTTCAAATAAGGCTGATCTGCTTCAAGTCAGACTGGCCGCGCCACACGCTTGCGGCTCCAACCGTTTGAAAAGGGATACGTCTGCGTCTTGACCGGTCAAGTTCCTTTGATTCTGGCTTCTGCATCGCCCAGGCGCGTTGAGCTCCTGGGCCAAATTGGTATCAGCCCCGATCTGATTCTCCCCGCCGACGTTGATGAAGTGCCGCTTCGTGATGAACGGCCCATCGATATGGCCCGCCGTCTGGCGCTCGCCAAAGCTCGCGAAATTCAAAAAGATCACCCCGATGCCTGCATCATCGGTGCCGACACGGTTGTTTGTGTCGGCCGTCGTATCTTGGGTAAGGCTGAAGACGCCGCCCAGGCCCGCGCCTATCTGAGCCTTTTGTCGGGGCGCTCTCACCGTGTCGTTGGTGGCTTGGCCATCCTCACCCCGCAAAGGGCGGTGGTGAAAGCGATCACCACCAAGGTCGATTTTAAGCGCCCGAGTGACCAAGAAATTGACGGCTATATCGCTTCAGAGGAATGGCATGACAAGGCCGGTGCCTATGCCATTCAAGGTCGCGCGGGTGCATTTGTGAAATCCATCAATGGCTCCTACGCCAACGTGGTGGGGCTGGCGGTGCATGATGTGGCCAATGTGCTCAAGGGGCTTGGCATTCATCCTCAAGGCCTGATCTGATGGCCCTAGACCATATGATCGTGCGCGTCAGGCCCGGTGAAACGCGCATCGCGTGCACCGATGGCGACGGGGTGCTGAAAGACTTTGCCCTTTATCGTGATCAAAGCACCGGTTTGGTCGGTGATGTGTTTTTGGCGCGGGTGAAAAAAGTGGTTCCGGCCATGGAAGCCGCATTCGTTGACATCGGCGATGAGCGCGATGGCTTTTTGGGCTTGGCCGATGCCCGCCCGCAGCCGCATATGGGCGGCCTGAGCGCGCGCGATCGCATCTCTGATTACATGCACGAGGGCCAAGCCGTGATGGTCCAGGTGTTGGCGGCCGCGCGTGAAGGCAAGGGTGCCAAGCTGACGTGCCGTGTCAATGTCACCGGGGCCTTCTTGGTTTTAACGCCAAATGATCCGGGCATCCGGGTGTCCAAACGCATCAGTGATGACGCGGAACGCAGCCGTTTGCGTACGCTGCTCAGTGGCCAGTTGCAACATTCAGAAGGCTGTGTGATCCGCTCCGGTGCCAAAGGGGTGGGGGAAAAGTCGATTCATGCAGAGGTGGCGTTGCTGCGTGCCTGTTGGACGGACCTGCAAGGCCATGCAAACACGCACACACCGCCTGCATTGCTGAGTGGTGGGGCACTGCCTGCGGTGCAGTTTCTCACCCAAAACGGCCATCATAACTTGGCCAAAATTGTCATTGATGACCCCGCCACCGCGCACAAGGTCGAGGCGGAATTGGACAGGCTTGGCGTCGTGCCAAACGGTGGCGTTGAGCGCCATCTGGGCGGTGGTGACGTGTTTGAAGCCACCGGGGTTGCCGATCAAGTCGCGGCCTTGATGGATCCGGTGGTGCCGCTTTCGGGCGGTGGTTCCATCATCATCGAAGAAACCACCGCCATCACCACCATCGACGTCAACGCTGGGAATGCCGGTCCGGCCAAGGGCGGGCGCGCAGCCGATGTGGCCTTGGCGACCAATTTGGCGGCGATGAAAGAAATTGCCCGGCAGATGCGCCTGCGCAACTTGGCGGCTTGATCGTCATCGATTTCATCTCGATGTCCGGCAAGGATGGTGCTGGACGCGTGGTCACGGCTTTAAAAGAAGCCCTAGTGGCCGATACCGCCAGCCCGCATGTTTTGGGCACCACCAAGGGTGGGTTACTTGAGCTCACCCGTCCCCGCCGCCGTCCGCCCCTTTCAAGCCAAGTGCTGGCCCCATGCCCGCTGTGCCGCACAGGACACGCCGAAGCACCGCTGAGCGTCGCCTATCGGGCCCTGGACCGGGTCCTGGCCGAGGTTTGGTCTCAACCAGCATTGATCCCGGAGCTGTACGCCTCGGCCGCTGTGGTGAGGGCGCTCCTTGATCAGGGCAAAGTGGCCTTGGATGAAATGGAAACAAAGCTGGGCCACCCTTTGGAATTGAATGTCGATGAGCACATTGCCCATGATCAGTTCCGTATTGAACCGGCACAAAGGTGATCGCATGAATGACGATAATGTTGTCGAACTGAAGACGCTGAAAAAGGCCGGCAAAAAGGCCAAAAAATGCCTGATGTGCGCCAAACCGTGCGAAGAAAAATACAAACCGTTTTGTAGCAAGCGCTGCGCCGATCTGGATCTTGGCAAGTGGTTAGGGGACGGTTATCGCATCCCCACCGACGAGGTCGGAGGCTTCCCCGGCGGCTTTGGCGAGGATGACTAAGTCGCGGTCAAAAAAAAGCACAAGAATCAGTGATAGGACGCTGGACAGTGGCGCTGGAATTTCCTATAAACCGGGCCGTACCCTTACACAGAGTCGTTCGACTTTGTGATCTATGCCCGGGTAGCTCAGTTGGTAGAGCAGCGGATTGAAAATCCGCGTGTCGGTGGTTCGAATCCGCCCCCGGGCACCATTATTCAAAAGGCTTCGGCAGATATGCTGGGGCCTTTTTTTATGATCTTCTCAAATGAATGCACAGCTCAAACAGGCGAAATCTAATGCAAACCTTTAAACTCACACCCAAACCTCGCAGCGATTTTCGCCAGGAAGTCGATTTAATTCAAAAAAAATGCAAGCTTGAGAAGTATGGATATCGCCATAACAAAATCGTTTATGGTTTCTGTGAAGAATTGCCTGATCTCACCAAGCTTCGATCACTTGGTTTAAATATTGAAGAGATTAGCTTTGATAAAGCACAACTGTGCCTCATCAACGATCTGGTCGAACGAGGTCGCGCAAAATCGAAGATCGATCATCTTAAATATGATCGAGAAGAAAACGATGTAAATAATGAGTCGGAAGCAGCTGTTGTGCAGCAGAAGTTGATGGATTTAAACAACAATATTCAAGCCGCCAAAGAAGTCCTGAGCATTACAGGAATACTTAAGTTATTGAAGTTTTAGCTTGAAACGGATTTGTTTTTGTTGAAAACTTAACCTCATGCGACACTTTAATGTTTCACTTTTTTATTTTCATCGGAGCCTCAATGAAACTGATTGCCCTTAATTTGCCGCGAGATTTTAGCGAGCAAAATTTAGAAAAATTATTCAACGTTCATGGCAATGTCACAGCCTGCACCCTTGTCCTTGATGACAAGAATGGTGCTTCTAAGGGCTTTGGATTTGTCGAGATGGAACGCGAGGAAGACGCGATGGTTGCTATTGAAAAATTACATGGCACCAAGGTGAAGCAAAATAAAATTCGCGTGAAGTCTGCACAATAATTTGCGGCTGGGCGGCGTCAAAGGCTTCAACGGGAGTCCGCCCACCAAACGATGAGTGGGGGCATTAGCCCAGGAACATTTTGTAGCGTAGATCACACATCCGGCACGATTGTGGCCCAGTGGGCGAATTGGATGGATTGCGTTTGTCCATCCCGCTGCATTGGCTCAGCCGCATGGGCATTCAGAAGAAAGAGCAATGCCGAGTTTTATCAAGAACAAACCGTTCCGGTTTTATTCAAACATGCCCGACGTGGGTATTGGCTACGAGCGTCCCCTTGCCGATTTCGAGTTCGCAAACTTGTGAAAGAACCAGATACTGGCAATGCCGGCGATCAGGCCGAAAAAATGGCCCTCGAAGGAAATGTAGCTTCTCTGGGGGAGGATGCCCCAAAGCAGTCCGCCATAAAGGCTGATAGTGATGAGCGCGATGACAATTGAGCTGATGCTGCGTTCAATCACGGCCCTGGTGACCAAGGCTCCGAAATACCCAAACACCAGGCCGCTTGCGCCGACGTGATAGGAGCTTCTGGCGAACATCCAAACCAGAATGCCCGACACAACGACAATCATGACCGTGAGGGTCCAAAAACGTTTTCTGCCTGCGGTCAGTGTCAGTCCGCCCAGGATCAGGAGGGGAATTGTGTTGGAGACGGCATGCCAAATGCCGGCATGAAGAAACGGCGCCAAAGGTATGCCGATCAGCCCACCAATATTGCGTGGCAAAATCCCCCATGTCGCCAGCCGATGGCCCCAAAACACGTTGACGGCCTCGACCACCCATATGATGGTGAGCAAAAGCAGGACCGGGGCGAGGGTCTTTGTGATGAGTTTCATCCGGGTCTGCCGATCTGAGGTTCAGCCGCCGAGTAAAAACAAGGCATCGGCTGAAATGGTTGTATTGCCCGGGGGCGCGGTGATGATCTTGCCTGTGTCGGTGTCTCTGTAGGCGATCGGCGTCCCGGCATTCATCTGCACGTATTTTGAAACAATGTCGGCCCATAAGCCGGTAAGAGCTTCATCGAGCCGGACGATCCGCTCGCCTTGCGCGGTAAAGAGATTTTCCAAGATAACAGTCGATCCCGGATGCAACAGGCCGCCGATGATCATTTCCGGATACGCGCGCACCGGGCGCAGTACCAATGTTGCGCCGGCCTTTTCCAGCCTTTGTCGATTATCATCATCAACGCATTCAGCAACGACTTTAGCGCTGCAATTGATTTCTCGAATTCGGCAGACAACATCGAAAGCATTTCCGTCGGAGGATGAATCCTCCTCATTCAAGGCAAGAACAATGACAATTTCGGCGTTTTTCACCGAGGCTTGTTGCAACGCCCCCGGTGAGCTGCCGCAGCCCTTAACGTATTTAATGTCAAATCCCTGCAACAGGGTCGGCAGGCCGTGATCAAAGCATTCGGAGATGAGAACAATTTCGCGTCCGGCTGTCGCCTCGGCGCTTTTACATTCAGACATCAGGCGCGCCAAGTGCTGCTCGGAATCAGCTTTCGAACCGATAATGACGATGTGGTCTTTCATTTGAGTCCAGCTCCAGTTCCCGTTTTTCATGGCTTCACGGCGGTTGCTGCGATAATCGAAGAAGTCCCCTGCCATGTTTCCGACCACAAATATGCCGCCGATATAGAGCACCAGAACGGTCGATAAACGCCCCCATACCGTGGTTGCAGATAGGTCACCATAGCCCACGGTGGTGATGCTGGTCAGGGTCAGCCACACGCTGTCGCCAAAGCCGAAGCCTTCGAACTGCATCATCGCAAGGGTGTGGGTCGCGATGATCAAGGCAATGTAAAAAAAGGCTTTAACGCCCGATCTCTGGGCAAGCTGCCCATGCGGGGCGACCCCCCCCATTTGCCCCATGATGAGAGGTTTTTTTCGCCTTAGACGGCGGTTGCGCCGCCATCGGCTAAATAAGGCTGGAATCATGCCTCTCACGCTCCCCCAAAATGGCACCCTATGCAGCGGGCATCAGTTCCTCGATCTTATACAAAGGCAGGTATTTAACGAAATACACATCGGTCCGGCCTCCTTCGAACACAAAGGCTTCGATGGCCGCTGTGCGGTCTTTACTGGTCAGGCGAAAATAATCGCAGACGTTTTCATCATTTGACATGGCCGCGGTCGTTTCAGTGTCATTCGGGTCTTTGTCGAGCCAATAGACTTCCTGAGCCTGATCTTGGACATACGACTTGGCAAGCCAGGGGTTATCTAAACGGGCTTGTTTATGGCTCTTTACCTTGACCAGATAATCCCGATCAGGGGTGAAAAGCTCGGCAAATTGATCAACATGTATCATGGCTTCAACATGGGGTTGGTCGGCGCCATAGGCAAAAGCCAATTGTTCGCCCATGCCTTCATCCTGTATCCACATGAGCAAGGGCCGATTGTCTTTGGTTTGGCCAAGATGAAAGACCCTTCGCTCATAGCCGGACTGGGCGGAAAGATCGAGCCCCGTGACCTTTTGAACAAACAGTTCGGCGTCTGAAATTTCGGGGTGTTCATCAAAACCGATTTTGATGGCATCGCCTTTGTTCAGCTTGCGCGGGTGATCCAGCGACCGTGCTGGGGCGCTGCTTTTATCTCGTCCGAAGATCTTCTTAAACATGACAACGCTCCGCCAAAAGAATGCCCAGGGAGCCCTCTCCCCAGGCATTCAGCACACCTATTTCTTGGCCTTAAGACGGGCCATGATATCGTCGGTTTTGGCCGTGCCTGCGCCGATCCCGGATTCTTTCATGCGCCTATCGAGGTCATCACCACTCACCTCTTCGGCCAACTCTTCGGCGGAAGAAAAGCGATCTGCACGCTCCTGCTGGCGCTTTTTGATGCGCTCCAGGGAGTCCATGGCACCACCCATTTTCGAAGATGACCCGGAAAAACGGCTGGCGACTGCACTTTGGGCACTTTGTACGGCTTCGGTCGCCTTGAGCACATCTTGTTGCTGCTTGAGATGCTTCAGACGCCCTTCGGCCTTTTTGAGATTGGTTTTCAGCGTCTGCTCGCTATTGGTGAAGCTTTGCAGGAGGGACTTTTCGGTTCCCAGCTGCTCTTCGAAGTCGCCGATCCGCTCACAGATATCACGCGCCAGATTTTCGTCGTTTTTTTCCAGGGCAGCCCCGGCGTAACCCTCGTGTTCGGTGATTTTCTGACCAAGATCGTTCACGTTGCGCTCGATGCCCTTGCGCTTTGCCATGATCTTGGTGAGTTCGGTCTTGGCGGCATTGATCTCGTTGCTCGCTTCACGCAGCTCCTGATCCATGATTCGAATCGCCTGGTTGTCGGCAATTGTTTCGCCCGTTTCCGAGACCATGCCTTTGATGGCGGTGAATACTTTGCTCCAGGACATAATAATGATTCCTTATTTCCGAATTAGGCCATTGATCGCCAACAAATCTTAATCGCGCAGATATTCTTTGCAGAACTCGAGGGCGTCTAAGGTATTGTTGGCCAATGTGGTGATTTCTTCGACGATCTCTGTGACATCCGAGTTGATGCTCAAAGCGCCAAAGAGGACGTAGCGATCACCCATGATGGAAAATGATGAGAGCGGAACGGGCAGGCTCGCACGCAGCAGAACGGCGTTCAATTCGCCAATCTTGCCGTCCTTGACCTCATCAATTCCCCACAAATCGGCGATGGTGAGAATTTGCTCATCCCCGACCGTAATCATCACCGGAAACTCATCAACGTCTTGCACAACCGCCTGAATAACAGGGGTTTCGCCGTCAATCTTTTGGATGGCGATCTCGCCGTTGGTGACCTCTTCGGTGGCCGATAATCGGCCCACCAGATCGTCCGTCGTAACTTTAGCCATTAGCTGTCCGTCCTTTGTCTCAGAAGTGGTTGAATTGGCGCAAAGCCGACCTTCCAGATCACGAATGGCCTTGCGGCCCCATGCGGGAACCCAGACTTGCATCGAAACGAGCCCTAAAGTTCGTTTTTTATCTCTTGCACGCTGCTGCCTCTCGGCACTTTTCTGGTCCCTGACCATTACCTTTTCCTCGCTAACATAGCGCAACAGTATCCGTTACGTGTCACGATGTCAACTCGTGACGAGTAACGCATGGCAGGCGTGACTAATCACGCATCTCATCCCAGTCCTCCATGAGATAGCGATAGAGGGTACCGGAGCGGGGGCGATTGATATCGATGGTGCTTCGTTGGGCAAAAAAATCCCGGCCAAAAACGAAACTCGCCTTAATCATGGGCAAGGTCGCCCAAGCCTTGGGCATCGGTCCGTCAAACTGTTTGATCCGTGCTTTGGGGGACAATCCATGCGGCGCGGCAATGGTCCAGCCCCACTCTCCGAAGCTTGGAACGTTGGCATGATACTGATCCACCTTAGCAAAACCGGAGGCTTCAATGGTTCGACCGATGCTTAGGAAGGTACGCTTTGAATGATAGGGCGATGTTGACTGAACCGCCATCACCCCATCACCTGCCAAAATGCTCCGCAGCTTGGTATAAAACCCCGTTGAGTAGAGCTTATTTAAATCAGGATGATTGGGATCGGGCAAATCGACAATGATCGTATCAAACCGTTTACCTTGCTTGATCAGTTGATCGACGCTTAACCATGCATCGCCAAATTTCGTTTGCACACGCGGGTCGGAAAACGATCCTTTGTTCATTTTGATGAAGGCGCGGTTCTCCCCGCCATCCTTCTCATTGGTAAAAAACTTGACAAGTTCCCGGTCCAGATCGAGAAGCAGCACTTCTTTCGGATCCCAGCTCAGGACATCGCGCAGCGCGAGCCCGTCGCCCCCACCGATGATCAGAACACGGTCATTGCGGGCGCTGGCCATCATGGCCGGGAAAACCAGCATGGAGTGATAGATTTGCTCGTCATTGCTGGCGAACTGAACCCGGCCATTCAGATGGAACGTGAGCATCGGCTGCCCCCCCGGGCA
>JAESUA010000299.1 GCA_016763255.1 Magnetovibrio sp.
TCCATTGGGCGTTCGCTCTCCATATCAGCTTTTATATCTTCGGTAGCTGTAATTTGATCTGGTGTGTCTTCATATATAAAGGAAGCTTCTAACTCATGCTGCAAGTAACTATCTGGATTATATTGATAGCCTTTTTCCGTTCTTCGCTTTGCATACAATTTTATTAAATTAAAAGCAATTTCTTTTACTCTCGACTTCGTTTTCTGTTTAAGTGTTTTCCATGCTTTACTGCCAAGTTTATATATTTTTGGCGGTTTTCCGTCCTTACCATTATACTTGGTGATCTTGTGCAAAGAATGAATACTTAAATACAATATATCGCGCTCACCATATACCAGTTTTATGGCTTCTTGTTTTTTGCCCTCGACATCAATTTTCTGTAAGCCACCGAACCTACCTATCCCATGGTCAATATGAGTGACATAATCGCCAACGTCCAAATTTGTTAGTTCCTTTAAAGTTATAGCTTGCTTTTTTGCGTAGCCATTTTTAAGATGAAACTTTTGGTAACGCTCAAAAATTTGATGATCGGTATAACATACTATTTTATTATCGTCATCGACAAACCCTTGATACAATGAAAGTACTATCGTTTTATAATGAACATCCTGTTCTACATCTTCAAAAATATCGTTCAGCCTTTTTGCCTGTTGTTCACTAACGCAGCAAATATAATTGATATAATCCTTATTGTGATTACTGTTTAAATTTTCAATTAATAAATCGAATTGTTTATTAAATGATGGCTGGGGTTTAGTGTTGTAATTTATGTTTTGGTCGCTGAGCGTAGTCGAAGCGCCAAACTCAACCAAGGTGAAATCTAATAATTGTTTTTTTAGTATTTCAGAATTACAAAATAGTTCTGCTGGTGTTCCATGTTTTACATCTGTTGAAAGCGTTTTAAAAGCCTCTTCAGCCTTTTCGAAATGTGGTCATCGATTTTGCCCACAGGGGTCACTTCTGCGGCGGTGCCGGTGAGGAACACCTGGGTAGCGTTGGCCAACTCTTCGGGCATGATCACCCGCTCGACCACTTCGATGCCGCGGGTTTTGGCCAAATCGATGACCGTGCGTCGGGTGATGCCATCCAAAAAACAGTCCGGGATCGGGGTGTGCAATTTGCCATCTCCCATTTCCATGAAGATGTTTGCGCCGGTGGCTTCGGTCACTTGGCCGCGCCAATCCAGCAACAAGGAATCTGTAAATCCGGCTGCTTCGGCGTCATGCTTGGACAGGGTTGAAATCATATACAGACCACAGGCCTTGGCATGCACCGGCGCGGTGTTGGGCGGCGGGCGACGCCAGGTGGAGGTTTGCAGGCTGATGCCCTTGGCGCGTGCTTCGGGGGAAAAGTAGCTGGGCCACTCCCACGCTGCAATGGCCAAGTGGATGGTATTGTTTTGCGCTGCGACACCCATCATTTCGCTGCCACGCCACGCCAGCGGACGCAGGTATCCATCGGTGATGTTGTTGACGGCGCAGGCATCCAAGCAAGCTTGGTCGATTTCTTCCACTGAATAGGGAATTTCAAAACCCATGATTTCAGCGGACTTGATCAGCCGTTCGGAATGCTCGCGCAGTTTAAAAATCTCGCCTGAATACATGCGCACGCCTTCGAAGACGCCTGATCCGTAATGCAGCGTATGGGTCAAAAAGTGGACGTTGGCGTCGCGCCACTCGACCATTTTAGCGTCGTACCATATTTTGCCATCACGATCGTCGTATGCAGGTCCTGCCATCGTCTTCGTCCTTCTTATTGCTTCAGTTCAGTGCAGCTGGCACTGGCGCAATTTTATTACTGTTTTTGGGGTTGCCCCCGGAATGTTGTTGCGTTTTCTATCAGGGATGGGCATATATGTCAACAACACTGACTTAATTTTGAGGTGGGCAAATCATGAGCCAAAGTGATCAAGAAAGCTTAGCAAACGATCAGGACGACTATCTCAGCAATGAGGAATTGCGTCAGGCCTTGGAACTGTTGTTTTTTGCCTATCGTGATTTCACCGGGGAACCGGATGTGATCTTGGCCAACGACGGCTTTGGACGGGCCCATCACCGGGTGATCTATTTTGTTAAATGCAATCCAGGCATCACCGTCAATCGACTGCTAGGTATCTTGAAAATCACCAAGCAAAGTTTATCCCGGGTGCTGGGGCAATTGGTCCGCGAGGATTTTATCCTGCAACAAACCGACCCCGGCGATCGCCGTCGTCGCACCTTGGTGCTGACCGATAAGGGTAATGCGTTGGAAAGCCGTTTGACGGGATGCCAAAGTGCGCGCATCGGCCGGGCCTACAAAGCCGCCGGTGTCGATGCGGTGCGCGGCTTTAAGGCGGTGTTGACCCAAATCATCAATGCCGATGATCGCGCGCGCTTCACAGGTGGTGGCCCTCATACCGACTGAATGCTAATCTGCCCATAACAATATCGTCAGAGGCGGACAATTGAAGGAGCTTGGGGCATGGTAGCCGACCTTCCCCATATTTTGGTGGTGGATGATGATGACCGTCTGCGTGAGTTGCTGAGGAAATATCTCAGCGACAATGGATTTTTTGTGCTCACCGCCACAGATGCCCAGAATGCCCGCGCCAAACTGGTTTCATTGTCGTTTGACTTGATTGTCCTTGATTTGATGATGCCGGGGGAAAGTGGGCTTGATTTTGCGGCCGATCTTCGCAAAACCTCGGATGTGCCGATCTTGATGCTCACCGCCATGGGCGAAGCCGAAGACCGCATTCGTGGATTGGAAAACGGTGCCGATGACTACCTCACCAAACCGTTTGAGCCACGTGAATTGTTGCTGCGGGTGAACAATATCCTCAAACGCGTGCCGCAGCGCGACGAAGACATCATAGCACCGCAACCCATCATGATGGGCGCGGCGAGTTTTGATATGGAGCGCGGTGTGTTGACGGTTGATGGTCAACCAGTGCGTCTGACCACCGTTGAGGTGTTGTTGCTCAAAGCCTTGGCCGCGCAACCAGGAGAGCCGCTCAGCCGTGATGATTTGATCGAACGCACCGGCGCGGATGCGGATGTCAATTCGGGCGGACGTGCGGTGGATGTGCAGGTCACCCGCTTGCGGCGAAAAATTGAAGCCGACCCGAAGCTGCCGCGCTATCTTCAAACAGTACGTGGCAAGGGCTACGTACTGATGCCGGATTGAGGACGCGTCGATGCAATTGTCCACGGTGCTAAAACCATACCTTCCCAAAAGCCTGCTGGGGCGTTCGGTGCTGATCATCATCACGCCGCTGGTGTTGCTGCAGGTGGTTACGGCGACGATCTTTTTTGAAAATCACTGGAGCAAAGTCGGGCGCCGCTTGGCGTTGGGGGTCGCCGGGGAAATCGCCCTGGTGATCGATACGTTGCGTCGCACACCCGATATCGATACTCATCAAGCGCTGTTTCGCCAAGCCCATATATATTTGCAGCTGGAGTTGGACTACAAGCCCGGCGATGTGTTGGGCGATACCCGCAAATTGGGGGAAACCATCTTGGTGCGCCAATTGACCGGGGCGATGGGCGAAGTGGTCAACAAACCCCATCGCATCGATGCCAAAAGCCGCAAACGCTTCGTCGAGGTCGATGTGCAATTGGCCGAGGGCGTGTTGAGCATCATCGTGCCGCGAAAACGACTGTTTTCCACCACCACTTATGTCTTTGTGTTGTGGTTGGCGGGCACCTCGATGTTGCTGTTCGGTGTGGCAATGGTGTTCATGCGCAATCAGGTGCGCCCGATCTCCAAGCTGGCCCAAGCCGCCGACGATTTCGGCATGGGCCGCGACACCCCACGTTTTAAGCCCGAAGGCGCGACCGAGGTGCGCCGCGCGGCGGGAGCCTTTATCGCCATGCGTGATCGCATTAAACGTCAAATCCAACAGCGCACCTCAATGCTGGCGGGGGTATCGCATGATCTGCGCACGCCGTTGACACGGATGAAATTGCAGTTGGAGATGATGGGCGACGATGATGGTATTGATGAGCTCAAAACCGACATCACCGACATGGAGCACATGCTCGAAGAATATCTCGCCTTTGCCCGTGGCGAAGGCGGTGAAACGGCGGTTGATCACAGCCTGTCCGATATGTTGCATGAGGTGGTGACCCAGGCACGGCGCAAGGGCGGAGCCATCGATCTGCATTGCGAAGGCGACATTCGTGCGCCGATCAAACCCAATGCGCTCAAACGCGCACTGACCAACTTCGCGGAAAATGCCACCCGCTATGGCGAGCACGTCTCGATCCGCTCCGGCATCCGGGGGGGGATGGTAGAACTGGTGATCGACGACGACGGCCCCGGCATCCCCGAAGACAAGCGCGACGACGTCTTCTAACCGTTTTTTCGCCTAGATAACTCCCGCAACCCGGTCACCGGCGGGGTCGGCCTCGGCATGACCATCGCGCGTGATGCGATCCGTGGTCACGGCGGTGAAATTTTGCTCGAAGACGCGCCGGGCGGGGGCTTGAGGGTGCGGGTGTCGTTGCCGCTTTAGGGGCTAGGTTCTCAGCAAACGACTGGCAGTACGCATAGGCGATAGGCCGCTTATGACCCAAAGCCAAAGTTTCGGTCCAACCTAAAACGGGCCCGTCAAATGAGGAACAGATTATCGAGGGCGGTAAAAAGGTCATCACCGAAAGACGGCCCCTTGTGGATGATGGGAACGTTTTGCGGCACCCTGGCGAGATGCTCGTCGTCGGGATCAAGGCTGGTGATAAGGGCCAACGGAATGTTGCGGGTGGCTGACATGGCGCAAAGCCCGATGGCCAGATCGATGCCGTCAAGTTCCGGCATGATGGCCGATATGATGATGAGATCGGGCTTGGTCTGCACGATCAGCGGAAATGCCTCAAAAACCGTGGACACCGTTGTCACCCGGTAACCGCATTGTTGCAATTCGCGCTGCACATAGTGATTGGCGGCGCCGTGCAGCATCACCAGCATGACTTCGACATTACGGACTTCGATGTCGGATTGCGAGAAGCCGATTTTGGCCGGCAACTGGCGGACCACCTGCGCGGCGTCGCTGTCGAGCGCCATTCGCCCCTCGACGACGTCATCCAGCCGATCGACAAAAATCTGCAGGTCGTCCAAGGCCCGCGGCGGAAGTTCCCGGACACTGGCCATGTAATCCTCAAGGCGGTGGGCGATGGTGCCGATGAGCCGCAACCCTACGTTACCTGCTTGGATCCGCAACTTCAGGGCAGCCCGGGGAACCGCGGCGGTGAGCTCCTCGATGGAATTTCGTTCGTGGCGGACGCCATTGAGAAGCAAGGTGAGCTCTGTCACCAGCTCCTTGGCTTCATCGATAAATTCCTGACGCAGTTCATGGGCGATAGCCTCTATGCCCTGTGAATAAATGCCACTTAAGTCATCAGTCATGACAACGCCTCATACAGGTCGGAGTATTGCAAACGACATCTCTCAAGTAAGCATTAAATCTATCTCTGACCATACCTAAATTTCACCTTTGTTGGAATTGGTTTCGCTCCGCAGCCACCGACAGGTTGAGCTTACCGCTAAAAGCGGACGGTACATGCGCCCCCATATCCACAGGGGCGTATGTTTTGTGAGTGCTAAAACGGAGGCAATTGGCCTAACGGTCAGGCCTTCTTCACAAACTCAGACTTCAGCCCCATGGATCCGATCCCCGGAACTTTGCAGTCGATGTTGTGATCGCCGTTCTTCCACCACGAAAACTCAAGAAATTCGGTCACTGGTGGCGTTGCTGGTATAGGGCACTTGCCGTCGTCACAAAACATCTAAAGATTGTATTGATTGTGGTCAGGTTCCGGATGAGTGTACCGCCTTCATCTTAATGATTTCATTGATGTAATCATGACTTTAGTAAGATTCTCATATAGTGTTAGTGTGCAATTTACCCTGTTAACTGTGAGTGAAATTCCAGTCCCCAATCTATTTTTAGATAAACCATTTTTACAGAATTCTCGGAATTAGAATGAATAAAGCTAAATTGATGGTTACATCGCTAAAGACACAAGCGTTGGCCATTTTTATGTATACGGCTGTCAGTTTTTCCGTTTTTCTAGGCACGCCGTCAATTGCATCTGCAGCGACGTACACCTGCACGGGAACTGGGGCGGATACCCCGGCGACGAGAACCTATGTCGTTTTTGATTATAGCGCGAAAACCTGTGCGGTAACCGACGCCGGCTTCTCCAATGACACGAGTGATATTAACTTTTTGACTGATGTCGCTGGCGGAAATGAGCAGCTTGGTCTTGGTGTCGGGTTTGGCGTCATTCTCACCTCACATGATACGGCGAGCATTGATGGAACCACTTATGCCAATGGTGTTAGCGCTTCAAAAAATGTGAACACCAACGGGGCCAATACGGCGTCAGGTACTTACACGATATCTGGAACGGCCTACACCATGACCGTATCCTTTACGGTTGCCGGTGGTGGCACGTCTTACGACATTACGGCCGCACAGGTCACAACGCCTGACCCGGTATCTGCGAGCCCGGCCGTTAACGCCGGTTCAAGTTCGCGCGCTCTCATCGTTCACGTCACCAAAACACAAGTGCGCCAAACGACTCAAAATATTCGCAAACATTTGGATATGACAACGGCAAATCGAGTTGCGCCCCAAGGCGGTTTGGTCGCCGGCGCCGATACGGTAAGCATTTCTAGTCGTGGCACGGTGATCGAGCGCAATTGGGGTGAAACCCGTAGCCTGACGACGGGCACTTATCGTTCCTATGGAACGAATGAGATGCGCGAAGTCGCAAAACTTTTAATGTCAGGGGTATCGTTCGATAGCGCCAGGGGTGATTTACTCACCACTATGTTGGGTGTGGATCGTCGCCTGAACCAAGCGCAAACCGTTCCGAATAATATTCCTGAGCAAACTCGTCCCAGTGTTCCACATACCCCATTGGATTTGAATGTATGGGTGTATTCAAGTTATTCAAACGTCTCAAACACCCGCAACACTACAAACGATGACAGCCGTTATAACGGCGATATCATGACCGTGAGCGGGGGGATGGATTATCGTTTTAGTCCAGCTGCTTTGGGCGGTATTGCCCTGTCTTATTCATCGACACAACTGACCACGGACTTCAATGACGGCACCTATGTTGAAAGTGCTTACACCATAGCGCCTTATGCATTGTGGGAGCTGACTGACAAGGTTAACGCCAGTGTGAATGTTGGTTATTCGTACAGCCCAATCGATCAGACTCAATCGCGTTCAACAACGATTGTGACATCAGATACGACGGCCCGCACAATGTTTGGATCCGTAGCACTGTCGGCTAAACATTATTTTGGTGATGTCCGTGTCGGTAGCTCGATGGACTATACGCGTTCACATCGTTTGATAAACGCGTTCACCGATACGGATGGTGTCAACACGACACAAGCA
>JAESUA010000300.1 GCA_016763255.1 Magnetovibrio sp.
CCTCAATATCATGCGCACAAACAACGAAGGCAACATCGCAGACGCCCTGTGGTGCAACGCACTCGACATCAAAAGGGTGCTTGCCTATCGCTTCAAGTAACTAACGTTGAACAGCCCTGCCCGTGCCCCGAAACAAAAAAATAACGGTCGCCACTTTGCGAATGGAGGGCGGGATTTGATTTATGGTTCTGGGTTGTTTTGATGAATTAAGCCTGCGCCGCGATGATTCCTTGGCAAAAGCGCGTTTGGGGGCTGTGTTCATGGCGTGAAAAATGGTTGACACTTTTTATGCCTAGACGTTAAAAGTGTTGTGTTCAAGCTGTGAACGCTGGGGATGTTAGGTGATATGTCCGATCCAAGTAACGCAAAAAATGCTCTAAAACTGACCGATCGGGCTATGTTGAGCCTGCTGGCGGTGCTTGAAACGGGTGAGCCTGTGACTCAGCGCAGCCTCGCTGCACGCATTGGTGTCGCCTTGGGCTTGGCCAACGGCTTGGTGAAGCGTGCGGTGCGTAAGGGGTTGGTTAAGGTCAAACAGGCTCCCGCCAAGCGCTATGCATACTATGTTACACCCCAGGGGTTTGGCGAAAACAGCCGCCTCGTGGCGCAGTATCTGAGCAGTTCTTTAGATTTTTTCCGCCAAGCGCGCGAGGAATTCGCCGCCGTATACGTCGCGGCCGAAGCTCGTGGCCATACCCGCGTGGTTTTGTTCGGTGCGGGAGAGTTGGCGGAAATCGCCATGCTTTCGGCTCAAGATAGCGCTGCAGAGGTTTTGGCCGTGGTGCAGCCTGGCTCCAACCAATCGCACTTTTCCGGCCTACCAGTGATCAGCTCCCTGGATGCGCCTTGGGGTTTGGATGTTGATGCGGTGGTCATCACCTGCGCCGACGCCCCGCAGGCAGCCTATGAACTTTTGCGCGAACATTTTGATGATGAACGCATCATCGCCGCGCCGCTGCTGCACATCAATCGTCAGCTTGGTGGGGGGCAGGACCAATGAAAGCATGGTTCGTGGTGCGCACCAAGACCGGCGCGGAAGATCGCGCGGCTTGGCATTTGAACAATCAAGGGTTCGAGGCCTATCTGCCGCGTTACCGAAAGCAAATCCGCCATGCGCGCAAGACGTCAACCGTGTTGCGCGCAGTGTTTCCTGGCTATTTATTCGTCAGTATGGACCTTGAGCAACAGCGCTGGCGCGCCATCAACGGCACCATGGGGGTGATCTCTCTGGTGCAATTCGGCGAAGCGCCGCGCCCGATTTCTGACACCGTTGTCGACGTTATACGTGCTCGTGAAGAGGGCGGGGTGGTAAACTTGGCCCCCGATGGATTGAAGGTCGGCGATCGCGTGCGTGTGCGCGAGGGTGCCTTTGCAGATCATGAGGCCTTGTTGGCGGAGGTGTCCGACGACAAACGTGTGATTTTGCTGCTCAATTTAATGGGCCGCGAAGTGCGGGTGACCGCATGTAAGGAAAGTCTCGCTAAGGCGTCTTAGACGTAGCGTGGTGAATATTAGATCTTAGCACTCTGGTGTTTCACCCGGAGTGCGGTAGCGTGTCAAAAACAGACTTCCCGCCCGGATAATTTGGCTGATCTAACGGCATCAGCATTCCCCCAAACTCAAATGTGTAGTGAGATAATCATGGCTGACAGCATCTTCACAGACCAAAATTTATTGCAAATTAATCCATGGCCAATTCCGAAATACGTGTACGTGATCGGAGAAATCGGTATAAATCATAACGGTGATTTAGAAGTTGCAAAAAAACTGATAAATATGGCAAAAACGTCCGGTTGCGACGCCGTTAAATTTCAAAAACGCACAATTGATATAGTGTATCCGCAAGACGTACTGGACGCGCCGCGCGAAAGCCCATGGGGGACTACGCAGCGTGAACAGAAGGAAGGCCTTGAATTCGATGAGGCCGATTTTGATGAATTAGATGCTTATTGTAAGAATGTGGATATCGATTGGTTCGCGTCGGCTTGGGACGTGCCCAGCCAGATTTTTCTTCGTAAATACGATGCACCCTACAACAAGGTCGCATCGGCAATGGCTTTGCACACAGAATTACTGGAGGCGATTGCTCAAGAAAAAAAGACGACATTTTTGTCGGTCGGAATGTGCACCTACGAAGACATTGATAATGCAGTGGCCATATTCAAGAAACACGACTGCCAGTTCGTTCTGTTGCACACTGTGTCTGAGTACCCTGCTCCGGAAAAGGCCCTTAATTTGCGTGGGATAGTAGACTTGCGCGAAAAGTATGGGGTGCCCGTGGGCTATAGCGGGCACGAACCTTCCGTGTCTCCGTCGATTATGGCGGCGATGATGGGGGCGGTCGCTGTTGAACGTCACATTACACTGGATCGCGCGATGTATGGTTCGGACCAGGCCGCGTCTCTCGAAGGACCTGGACTTCAGTCGATGATTGCGCAAATCCGCAAAATTCCAGAAGTTCTCGGCACTGGCGAACGTTTGATTACTGAAGGCGAGAAAGCCGTTGCCCACAAACTGCGCTACTGGAAAACCTCTGGTGACTGATATTGGTGAACATCATGGATGATTTGAAAACGTACTGCTTTGATATAGATGGCACGCTGTGTACCAACACCGAAGGTGGCTACGATGCTGCCAAGCCGTTTCCCGAACGCATCGCTAAGGTGAATGAACTCTTTGAAGTCGGCCATACCATCGTTCTGTTCACCGCGAGAGGCACGACGACTGGGATTGATTGGCGTGCCGTCACCGAAGCGCAAATGGTGCAATGGGGGGTGAAGTACCACACGCTGTTTCTCGGCAAACCGTTCGCTGATATCTTCATTGACGATAGGGCTGTGAGTGACACTGACTGGTTCGGTGAGGTGGAAAATTAAAGCCGTGAATGTAAGTTTTCAAAACGTTGTCGCCCTGATCCCAGCAAGAAGTGGCTCGAAAGGGGTGAAAAACAAAAATGTGCGCGAAGTCGGCGGACATCCCTTGATAGCGTATTCTGTCGTTGCTGCAAAAAACTGCATCGCGATTGACCGTGTGATCGTGACGACGGATAGTCAAGATATCGCTGATGTCGCTGTATCATATGGTGCAGAGGTACCTTTTTTACGGCCGGCCGATCTGTCCGGAGACCGGTCACCGGACATTGATTATATTCGTCACGCCATTGAACAAATTGAAGAACAGACCGGTGCGCGCCCTGAGCTGATTGTTCAGGTGCGTCCCACCACTCCGCTGCGCGATCCGGTTGAAATGGCCAATGCGATCGCTGCCCTTCAAGGGCGCCCAGATGCGACTTCGCTTCGTTCGGTGCAGGAACTGGCCGAGCCACCGCAAAAAATGATGGGCATCGAAGAGGGGCTGTTGTCGGGTCTTTTCCCGCACGACACACGTCCCGAATATTACAATCTTCCGCGTCAGGCCTTCGCACCGGCATATCTGCCCAATGGATATATCGATATAGTGCGTTGTGACTACGTTCTTGAAAGTGGCAATCTTTACGGCCCCAAGGTTCTCGCTTTCAACACGGAACCAACGCCGGAAATTGACACCAAAGACGATCTACAATATCTCGAGTTCGTTATTGAAAAACAAGGCCATGTGCTCGTGGACCTTTTAAACAATTCAAGTGAGGCATCATGACCGATCAACCTAAACGCATTTTTGAAAATGAAGCTTCTTGGTATGGTAAGGATTTTTCTGCCGACGACTATCGTCTAGATACTTTTAGTTTTGGCGAAAAAGCATTGTCCGGACTTGGCATTAAAAATGCCATGAGTAAATCCGATGCCTTGTGGGAACGCGGCAAAAAAGTGATCCCATGCGGGACGCAAACGCTGGGTAAAAGCCCTATTGGTTTTATTGAAGGCGTTGCACCGAAGTATCTTTCTCATGGCGATGGGGGACGGGTATGGGATGTGGATGGCAATGAATACATCGATTGCTGGCTGGCTTGTCTGCCCATTACCTTTGGTCACCGGGTTAAAGAAATTGATGAAGCGGTTGCAAGGCAAATGTCGACTAGTGGCATAACCTTTTCCCTGATGCATCCATTGGAAGTCGAAGTCGCTGAATCGCTGCGCGAAGATATTTCGATCGCCGAACAAGTGCGATTTGCGAAGAACGGATCTGACGTGTGCGAAGCCGCGATCCGCTTGGCCCGTCACCTAACCCGCCGTGATAAGGTTGTTACACTCGGTTATCACGGTTTTCATGATTGGTACATTTCCAGCACGGACCGTTCTTTCGGTATTCCTCAGTGCATTGCCGACATGACGTTGCGCTTTAATTACAATGATATTGACGGCCTTAAACACCTGTTTGATACCAACAAAGGTGAAATCGCATGTGTCATGATGGAGCCTGCGATTTTTGACGAACCTCAAGATAACTTCCTGGCCAAAGTGAAAGAACTTTGCCACAAGGAAGGTGCCTTGTTGATCTTTGACGAAATGCTGACTGGTTACCGCTTTTCGCGCAACGGTGCGATGTCATTCTTCGGTGTCGAGCCGGACCTTGCTACTTTTGGTAAGGGTATCGCCAATGGTATGCCAATCGGCATGTTGGTCGGGCCAGAAAAATATATGCGTGGTTTCGAAGAAGTATTTTTGTCATCTACTTATGGAGGCGAGACAACGGCACTTGCCGCAGCGCTTGCCGGACTTGAATATCATCGCCAGCACGATGTGGTTGGTCACATGTGGCGCATCGGCAAAATCGTTCTTGATAACTTCAAGCTTGAAATCGACAAGCGCGATCTTGGCTCGTACGTCAGTGCTAACGGCTACCCCGTTCGTCAGGCGTTGGGTTTTAAAGATGCTGATGGGCGCGCGGATTATGATCTGGCCGGTCTGTATCAACAAGAGATGCTCAAAAACGGTGTACTGTGCAATGCAGGTCTAGGTTTCTGTCATAGGCATGATGAAAACGATGCAATGCATGTTGTTCGTAGTTTTGCCAAAGCCCTTGACCGTATGAAGCAGGCCATTGACGAAGGTGATATCAAAAAACACCTGGAAGGCAAACCAGCACAGCCTGTGTTTAAAGGTTTACGCAATCAACGTGCGACTTCGAATTAAGGACCGCGATCAGTGTTAGGACGATTTCCACTGGGGGTAATGGAGGGACGTTTGGTCCCTAAATACCGAGGGCGTTATCAGGCGCATCCCATTGGCTATTGGCGTGAAGAGTTTGATGTCGCAGCCGAATGTGGGTTGGAACTGATCGAGTTCATTCTTGATTACGATGGCGCGGAAGAAAACCCGTTGCTTGCGGACCCAGCGGCTATCTTAGGTGCTGTAAATGATACGGGCGTATCCGTAAAAAGCATTTGTGCTGATTACTTCATGGAATCCCCCATTCAGCGCGTGAATGCCAGCATCGATGTCTTGGGCCGTTTGATAGACAGCGCCGTAGTAATTGGTGTTCGCGATATCGTTATACCCTGCGTTGATCAATCCAGCCTTGGCGGTGACGAGGCGTCGGCGTTCGCTGCGGCAATCCAGCCTTTAGCCAATAAAGCACAAGACGTTGGAATCAATTTAGCCCTGGAAACTGACCTTGCGCCGAAACAGTTTTCCGAACTTCTGGATGCAATTGGCTCGGCGGCCGTGACCGTGAATTATGATACCGGTAATAGCGCCGCGCTGGGTTTCGATTGTCGCGAAGAATTTGCAGCCTATGGTGAGCGCATCACAGACATTCACTTGAAGGATCGCGTTCTGGGTGGTGGTCCGATTGAATTGGGGCAGGGTGCCACCGATTTTGAAACCGTCATGTGCCTGATTGCAAATTCAAACTTTGACGGACCGCTGATCATGCAGGCTTATCGTGACGATGAAGGCGTCGGAGTGTTTAAAAAGCAAAAAGCGTGGCTTGAAGATAACTATGGTGAAATCTTGAAGGGACGTTCTTCGTGACGCAGACTAAAACTAATACTGTCACCTTTATTGATCCTAAGGATATGCGCTGGGCGCTTTTCGGACGTCATATTTATCACGACCATCTGATCAAGAACCTGGCCAATGAAGGCTTTCCTCCGCCCATTGTAATCGTCGATCCAGACGAGCAATACGAACGCGACAAACGTTTGTTGAGCAAACATGGGCTGTTTAGCGACCTGGAAGCCTTCGAACGCGATAGCTTGATTGAAAAGCATACGTTTTCGACCGTTAACGATGAGGCATGCTTAAAGCTTTTGAAGGACCGAGGATGCAATATGGGTTTTTCGATTGCCTGTCGGAGCATCTTCAAAACACCGATTATCGATTTTTTTAATAGTGCGTTGTTCAACCTCCACGACTCATTTCTTCCCGAGGAACGCGGCGGGGCGTTGAATAGCTGGCGTATTCTTAATGACGTGAATACTGTCGGAGCGACAATCCATCTTCTTGAAGAAGGCATCGACACAGGTGCTATTATGTTTCGCAGCAAACGTGAAGTGATGAAGACTTTACCGAAGCCTATTGATTACGACATTGCACAATTAGAGTGTGCGCATGTTATTCTCGATCAGTTCATTGACGCCGTAATCTCTGGCGATACGGTAGAAAGCATTCCGCAAGACAACGATACCAGTCTGTATTTCCCCAGGTTGTATACTGAACTGAACGGTGCAATCAATTTCAATTGGAGTGCAGTGGATATCGAAAAATTCGTTAGGGCGTTTTCTGACCCGTATCCCGGTGCATTTACACTCAAAAATGATCTGAAAATTTTTATTGATGAAGTTGAACTTGTTTCTGAAAGTACATTTCATCCATTTTGTAATGGACGTGTCGTGACGGTTCTTGAGGATGGTGCGGTCAATGTGATTGCCGGTAACGGAATGCTTCGTATCAGGACTGTTATCGTTGATGGGTGCAAGTACAAAGCCAGCGCTTATCTTGACATCAGGGATGTCTTACACACTCCAGCTTCCATTCTTGAGGAAGCACTCCTTAGTGTTCCTAACGTCCGAACCATGCAGTAGGCGAGACACGCGTGGTTAAACTGCATTATAAAATCAAAAAAAGAGATTGAGGAAGTAGAAGCTGATGAAACCCTTTGCATTTTCAATAGTCCCTGTTGATGTTCCATGTGTCAAAACTGAATACAGATGTATTCAGACGGCAATTCCAGTCCCTCAATCTTTGCCGATCATCGAGAAAATTACGCGTTATGAATCGCGTTCGATGCATGGGCAAATGCCGGTCGTATGGGGGCGCGCAAAGGACCTCCAGGTTTTCGATCACTGGGGCAATATCTGGATAGATTTCACATCTACCATTTTTGTGACCAACGCGGGGCACGCAAATGAGAAAATATTGAATGCTCTACGCGGTGTGTTGGATCAAGAATTGCTACATACCTATACTTATGCATCGAAAATTCGTGCGTCATTTTTGGAAAAGCTGGTTAACTGCGCACCTGCATCTTTAGGTAAAGCCTATTTAGTTTCCGCAGGCACGGAAGCGACGGAAATGGTTCTCAAGCTGATCCGTCTGAATGCGATGAAGAACAAAAAACGGCGTCCAGGAATTATTGCATTCGACGGCAGCTTCCATGGCCGTACCATGGGGGCTGCACAGATTAGCGGTCACGATGCGCAGCGCGAATGGATCGGTTACGATGATCCCAATATTTTTCGTTTGCAATTTCCGTTTGGTTGGGATGATAAATTTAATGACCTGAGCGTGGATGGGCAGGTTCAGTTCGAACGCGATCTTGAAGCCTTACGCGCACGCGGTATCGATCTTGAAAACGATGTCGGTGGCATTGTTTTTGAGTCTTATATTGGCTGGGCCGCCGCTTTTTATCCAAAGGAATACGTACAGGCGTGGGCTGCATTTGCCAAAACCAACGGTATTTTGCTTGCGTTTGATGAAATTCAAGCTGGCTTTGGTCGCACAGGAACGATGTTCGCATATGAACATTACGATGTAGAAGCTGATCTGATCAGCTGTGGTAAGGGGTTGAGTTCTTCTTTGCCCTTGGCGGCAGTCATTGGCCGCGCAGAGATTATGGATCTTCCTGATGAAGGTTCCATGAGTAGCACACATTCCGCCAACCCAATGTCATGTGCAGCAGGGCTTGCTAATCTTGAAGTGTTTGAGGAAATGAACCTTGTTGAAGAATCCAAACGTAAGGGAAAAATTCTTAAAGACATCGTAAAACGATTGCAGAAAAAATATTCTGATCGTATTGCGCAGGCCCCCACCCAGGGGATGGTGACGGCCATCTTACTGTGCGACCCGGTCACGCGCGAAGCCGATGGCTTGTCCGCCAGCTTGATTTGCGAAGCCGCATTGCGCAAAGGATTGATCCTTGTTCATACAGGCCGTGAATCAATTAAAATTGGTCCGCCACTGACCATTCCCGATGAGGCTCTAATCGAAGGTATGGAAGTCTTGGAAGAATGTATGGACGAAGTGTTCGGAAGCATATGCGAACACTCTTCACATTGAGGTGATTGATGACAAGCAAGCTCACAGCTATTTCTGAAGATTTTACAAAAAGTGTTCGTGATGATTTTAAAGAATCAATAAGTGTCAAGACTGCCTTTAATGAAGGAGACGGACCCGAGGTCGTCGTAGTTATGGCGGAAGTCATCGCAAAATCCATTGGTGCAGGACATAAGCTTTTGTTGTGCGGCAACGGTGGTTCTGCGGCTGACGCCCAACACCTTGCGGCGGAATGTCTGGTGCGCTTGCGTTCCAGCCATAACCGTGTGGCACTTGCGGCTATGACGTTGGCAACCGATACGTCGATGCTAACGGCATGCGGAAATGATTACAGCTTTGAAGATATATTTTCGCGCCCGTTAGCCGCTTTGGGACAGGCGGGGGATGTTTTGTTAGGCATTACGACGTCGGGAAGTTCTACCAATGTCATTAAGGCCATGAAGGTGGCGCGTGATATGGGCGTTACAACGTTGGGTTTCCTTGGCAATGGTGGCGGA
>JAESUA010000301.1 GCA_016763255.1 Magnetovibrio sp.
CCTGCGCTGCATCCACATCGGCTTTTTGCGCGACTTCTTCGGCCTGCTTGGCCTCGGCTTGGATTTCTTTGGCTTTGACATCGGCCTGCTGGGCGTCGACCTTGGCTTTTTGCGAGACCACCTTGATCAGCTTGGTCAGGTTATTGCCATAGTTTTGCTGAATTTCGGCTTGCGACAAGATCACTACCGGGCTCGGCGCACTGGTGGAACTAAACACCGTGGTGGTGGCACCTGCGCTGTTGAGCGTCAGGCTGCCCGCAGCGTTGGAAATGATGATTTCACCAACATTGCCGTCGATATCACGCACCAGGGTGATTTTATTGCCATCACCGGCGACGGTGGAACCCCGAATACCGATGGTCGCGGTCGGGGTGTTGATCACCATGCCATCGGGCGAGGTTTTCGCCACCTGGCCGCTGACGAAAGAAAATACGCCTTTGACCACCTGGGCGCTGAATGCACCGGTCTGGGTATCAGGATCATAGACCATTTCGTCCATGATCATGCGGCCGTCTTCATCCAGCGAAAAGACCGTGTCATCGACAAAAATAATGCTGACGTTGGCACCGCTGCCGGTTTGCAAAACGTCGCCTTGGAAAATTTGACCACCGGTGGCAAGCATTGCCTGGATACCGTCGGAGTGGGTCACCGAAACCGCCCCCTCGGCCTCGCTGACTTGACCGATGGGCTCGCCCAAACCGATGCCTTGTTGCGCGGCTGGTGCCCCCAGCCCCAATTGGGCCACCTGGCCTGGGGCCATGGGGCCGGCCAAGGCCATCACAAGTGAGGCATTTAAAACCGCACCATCAAACGTGATCAGCGACGGTGAGATTTCAGTCATAAAAAAAGCAGGCACCAAAAATGATGTACCGCTTGGCGTTTCAATCAACAGGTCCGGCCCAGCACGGCTGAAATCAGCCCGCAAAAAATCATGACCCGAGGGCAAGGTTACATTGCCGTCAGCATCCGTTGTCCTAAGGTGTTCGGTTTGTGCGAGTGGCCCATCGGGCGAATTCTCAAATATAGAATTTTTCAGGGGACCGAGCCTACATTAAAAAATGTTAGTATGAAGATGTGTAATCTTCATAATTGCAAAAACTTACAAGTTCTTTTGGCTTAAAATCATTAAAATTTATATAGTCCATTCAGATTACACTTACTTAGGCTGAATGGGTAAATTCCCCCACCCCTTCAACCGCCAATATCCGGTTTCGCGGCAAGGTGATGGTGATTTTGGTGCCGACATGTTTCTGACTAGAAATCACAAATGTGCCGCCATGCAATTCAACAAGTGACTTTGTCAGCGGCAGGCCCAAACCGGTACCGTCGTGCTTGCGTGACAAAGAACTATCAACCTGGCCAAATTGGCTCATGGCTTTGAGAATACCATCGGCATCCATGCCGATTCCGGTGTCTGCAACCGTGATGACAAAACCGCTCTCATCGACATGGGCTCCACACGTGATGCGTCCATCACGTGGGGTAAATTTGACCGCGTTGGACAAAAGGTTGAGCAGAATCTGCTTCATGCGACGCACATCAACCAGAACCTGGGGCAAGCCATCACAATTGGGCCAAACCAATATGACACCACCATCGTCCACCCGCGATTGAATGATCTGCTGACAGGAATCGCAAATGAGTGCCAAATCAATGGCTTCTTCGTGCAACTCGAACTTGCCCGCTTCGATGGCGGAGACATCCAAGATATCATTGATCAAATCCAGCAAATGCGATCCGGAATCAAATATATACCCCACATAATCATCGTATTTTTCATGACCGAGCGGACCGAAAATTTTTGTCTGCATGGTTGAGGAAAAACCCAAAATGGCATTCAGTGGCGTGCGCAGTTCATGGCTCATATTCGCCATCAATTCACTCTTGGCCCGATTGGCCAGCTCGGCCGTGCGCTTTGCTTCGCGCATCTGTTGTTCCGCCTGTTTGCGTTCTGAAATATCTTCGTGCATGGCCACAAAATGCGTGATGTTTCCAGCGGCATCAGAAACCGGGGCGACCGAAGCGTTTGACCAGAACTCACCATCATCCTTCTTACGTACTCTGATTTCGGCGCGCCATTCCTGCCCCTTGAAAACAGTCGTCCACATATCCTCGTAAACATCTTGCGGTGTATCGGGAGAACGCAGGATGGAGGCTTCTTGGCCGATCACCTCATCCGCCTCATATTGGGTCAACTCGCAAAATTGCGCATTTATATATTCAACAAAGCCGTTCAAGTCGGTGATAAAAATCATCGTCGGGCTTTGCTCAACCGCCAACGCCAACTTACGTAAATCGCTTTCCGCCTGGCGACGTATTTCAACCTCGGCCCGCAACGAAGCGGTGCGTCGATCGATCCGATCTTGCAGTGAATCTTTAAGCTCCGTCAGATCGAAATTGGAGCGCTGCAAATCCTTGAAAACACCATTAACCACTCGACCCATGGTGTTGAACTCTTCGATCATAGACGGCTCAAAAGCAACTTCAGCACCTCCTTCAACCACCGACATTGCATATCGAGACATCTTGCGGGCTGGATTGACAACCAGCCACATCAGCAACGCCAACACCACCGTGCTACCAACCAAAACAACAACAAATTGAATGGTCAACGATCGTTTAAACGAAGCCGCCAATCCTTTAAAGGCCGTATCATCGCTCATAAATACAACCTCGATCAGCGCGGCCTGTGAAAACCTTAACGGGGCAATAAAGGCGATCGTATGCTCGCCAAGTTCAATGACCGTGTTTTTGGCGTAGGCCGCCAGCCCCCCTCCCGGCTGAAGCAATATACTTTGACGAGAAACCGGTGCAGAGGCTTGAAAAATCCCGTCAACTTTCAACTCGACGCGATCACTGCCGGTAACACGTCGAATATCGTTGGCAAAGCGAATATTGCCCCACAAAGAGATGCCGTAGATTAAGTGACCAACCACTTGGCCGGTCTTTTGATAAATAATGGGAACAACCCGAACCAGGGATTTTTCGGTTTCACCAACGCTGAACCAAGACTTCACGTTCAGATAGGGAAGTGTTTGCCGGGCAATCACATCCACACCATCGATGCTGCTACCAGCATTGCCCACCACCCGACCATTGGCATCTAAGATGAGCAATAGATCCAAACGATCCGACACCCCCAAAAGGGCGTCATAAAGATATTCTTCCGTCGTTTCCCAATTGCCATTTCGGACCAAATCGCCAAGATTTCGGTCGCGCGACACAAGATCAACCGTCGAACTGAGAAAGGTCATCTCATCCCAAAACGCACTCAGGGCCGAAACCCGAGATTGCTCGAATGAACGTTGAACTTCCTCACGAATTTGCTCACGTGCGGCGCTGAAACTCGTATACATGATGGCACCACTGGTCGTCGCCAACACAAGAACAAGAATAGCAAAAATCAATGGTCCAATACGCATGTTTTTTTGGACTTCTATCATCTACTCATCTGAATAACGAAAAGCCTGTTTTTTCAGATCATTGAGAACATCCATATTTTGGTCCTTCGTAATCAAAACAATTTCACCAGAATAAATAAGCGGCACCGATGAAGTTTGCCCATTGCGATCCAAAACAATCGCGTCTGCCATCGCCACGCCGTTATCGTCGTTCATGCGCATCACGGTGAAGTCCAAGTCTTGGTTTTGCAGGGCTTCTAATTCAGCGCTGCCACCGCCCCAACCATTGACCATGATTTTCCCCAGCAAATTACGTTCGCGCAAGGCATCAATGGCCCCCAGCGCAATGTCTGTGGACGCCGCATAAATGAATTTTAGATCGGTGGATTGTGACACAAGATCCAAGGTCGCGACCTTGGCACGACTGCGGTCAAAGCCAACATAATAGGACGCACTCAGGCGCAAGTTGCTGTTTTTGCTCACATGCTGGATGAACGTATCGCCGCGCATTTCACTGACGTATCCCGGGGGGCCAAACAAAACCGCATAGTTGCCCTCCCCTTTGGTGAGTTCGATGTAACGTTCGGCCAACATCTTGGAGCCAATTTCATGATCAAAACCAACATACAAAAACGGCTGACTGCCTTCCCAGGCTTTCAAAGGCGTGGTGATGTTTTGCAAAATTAATTTGGTGGAACTGCGTCCGATGATCCGTTCCACAACCGTTTTATGGCGAATGGCATCAAGCGTATAGACCATGTAATCGGGCTTTTTTCTCAGCGCCCGATTGATAAAACTTTCTTGTTTGCGTACATCCGTTGCCGCCTGGGTAAACAAAACATCCAACGTATAATCAATACCGGCTTGCTTCATCCGAGCTTCAAAGGACTGTTGAGAGCGCCGCCAATAATCGGATACCTGTTTGCCTGGGTAAACCATGACGATGCTGATAGGTTTCGTAGAAGGGGCCGTCACAATTGGTGGGGTCGGGCTTTGAACCAGCTTGTTAAACCGCGCAAAATCAGGGCCTTGGCTGGGATGTGAATCCTCATAGGCTAAATAGGTCCAAACCTGATTGCTATAATCACCCGCCAGCCCGATGCCCGGCACGACGAACAGCCCCATAAGTATGGGCGCAATGCCCCTAATGACCTTCAACATTTCCCCAGTTCCCAGACTGACCCACAGTTCCGACATAACTATCTCCAAATATTGGCGTCATACTCCTGAATGTCTAGAATTTCTCAGTATGTAACCCTTTTGAACAAAATTCATGGATAGTTGATGTCTCGATCCCGGGGTCTCGATCAAAGGGTTCATATTGTCGGTGCGCTCAGGGTATAGTCCCCCCATGCCTCATCAGATTCTCAAAAACGTTTTTGGATACGACGATTTTCGCCCCGGTCAGATCGAGGTGGTCAACGCCTTAATGGCCGGTGAACATACCTTGGCGGTGATGCCCACGGGCTCAGGTAAGTCGTTGTGTTTTCAAATCCCTGCGCTGCTAAAGGGCGGTTTAACCATCGTCGTTTCCCCCTTGGTCGCCTTGATGGAAGATCAGGTTGCAGCGCTCAAATTAGCTGGGGTCGCAGCAGAAACCATCAATTCATCACGTCATCGTGAGATCAACGTGGAGGCCTGGCGACGGGTCGCAAGCGGTGAAACCCGATTGCTCTATCTGGCCCCGGAACGGCTGATGACACAGCGCATGCTATCGGCCCTATCTCGTCTACCGATCAGCTTGATCGCCGTTGACGAAGCCCACTGTATGTCACGCTGGGGGCCATCATTTCGGCCCGATTATGAGGCCCTATCGCGCCTTCAAGACCACTTTGCGGGGGTGCCCATCGCGGCCCTGACCGCCACCGCCGACGAGGCCACCCAACAAGACATCTCAGCCAAATTATTTGGCGGGCAAGGGCAATTGTTCGTGTCCGGGTTTGATCGCCCCAATATTCGCCTTAAGGTCGAAATGCGATCCGACACCAAACGCCAATTGCTGGATGTAGTCCAAAACCATGACGGTGAAAGCGGCATCGTTTATTGCCTGTCCCGCGCCAAGACCGAAAAAATGGCCGAGTTCCTCAACCAAAACGGTGTGCGCGCGCTGCCCTATCACGCGGGCTTAAGCGCCGAGGTGCG